>BACX01000540.1 GCA_000333335.1 Sphingomonas-like bacterium B12
TTCCGCCGCNCCACGAACGCCGCCTAATCGCAACGATTATCGCCCGCCCGCGCGGTTTCCGGCACTCCCGTAGCGACCAGCGACGGGATGCGAACCATGACGGGATTGACGGGCGTAACGGCGCAGCCGGCCAACACGACGACAACCGGAGCGAGCGGCAATCCGCCGAGCCTCAGGACGCTGGCGCAGACCGCCGACGTCCACACGCTCGGCCTCTATGTCCAGTCGCACCCGCACGATCGCGCGAAGCTGGAGACCGAACTGGTCAAGGCCAATCGCTCGGGCGATATCGCGCGGCTGAAGGACACGCTGCGCTACGAGCTGCCCCATTGGGAGCCGCGCGGCACCAACAGCGGCGGCCCGAACTACAAGACGCGCGCGCTGCCGGACACCACCAACCTCGTCGGCACCAGTTCCGCCTGGAACGGCATGGTTGCGGCCGGCAAGGTCACGCCGTCGGAACGGCGGGTGATCAGCCAGATGGCGATGAACGAGGGCCGGCTCGATTCCGTCCAGGCCTATGACAGCGAAACCGTCACCGCAGGCGCCATGCAGAAGACGATCAACGCGAACGGCACCGGCGAACTGCCCAAGCAGGTCTACGATTTCTCGCAGAGCAATCCGGCCGGCTACAAGGCGCTGTTCGCCGACAAGGGCTGGACCGTCGCGCATACCGGCAAGGGGCATGGCGCGTCCGATTACACCATGACGTTCAGCGCCGACGGCAAGCCCACCACGCCGCAGCAGACCCGCGCCTACATCAAGGACAAGACGGCGCCCGATCATTGGAACGCCGCGCTCGACCCACTCCTCCAGGCGGGCCGCGACCCGGCCTTCCAGGCGGTGCAGATCCAGGATTTCAAGACCCGGCTGGACGGTGCGATGGCGGGAACACCTAGCGGCAAGGGCTACACCCAGCCGATCTCCGCCTACGTCACCTCGGAGAAAGGCGCGGCACTGGTGCTGGACGAGAGCGTCAACCGGCCGAACAACGTGCCGCACACCTTCGGCCGGGCGCTGGACAGCTTCTATGCGGCGAATCCGAAGGCTTCACGCGATCCCACCCAGTGGACGGCAGCCCAGCGCGCCGACTATGAGCCGAAGATCATGACCGCCTACGAAGCCGAGCGGACGACATCCAGCATGAGCCATCCGACCGAACGCGCCCAGACGATCGTCGGCCCCGCCTCGCCGTTGAGCGACGCGCCGAAGAGCTTCGTGCCGACTCCCTGATGGCACCCGGCCTGCTGCTCGTCCTCGCCGCGGCAGCGATGCCGCCTCTGGCGCCGCCCGCCGCGACCTGGCAGGTCCACGGCGCTCCGGGCGCGGTGACCCTTCTGGTCGGCCAGGTGAAGAGCGGGGGGCGTCTCGTCGCCGATGGCTTCGTGTCGCAGCGCGATCTGGTCGATGACGAGCGCGGTTCGCTCACCCAATCGCCAGCGCCGCATGACAGTTGCACCTGGGC
>BACX01000539.1 GCA_000333335.1 Sphingomonas-like bacterium B12
GCGCCGCCGATGCTTGCCGGGACCGGCCTCGCCGCGCTGGGCGGGGCGCTGCCCTCCTGCAGCTGGGCCGAGAATCCTGCCGCTGCCGCGCCCAACCTGTTCGTCGGCACGGGCGGCCACGGCCACACCTTCCCCGGCGCGTCGATGCCGTTCGGCATGGTCCAGCTCTCGCCCGACACCAATACGGTCGGCTGGGACGCGAGTTCGGGCTATCACCAGTCCGATCGCTCGATCATGGGGTTCAGCCACACCCACCTGTCCGGCACCGGGGTCGGCGACATGCTCGACGTGCTGGTGGTGCCGGCGACCGGCCCGCTCAAGCTGGTGCCCGGCCCGGTGGATAATCCGGAGGCCGGCTATCGCCAGCGTTATTCGGACGAACATGCAGAGCCGGGCTATTACCGCGTCCGCCTCGAAAACGGCGTCGCCGCCGAGCTGACCGTCACCGAGCGCACCGGCCTGCATCGTTATCTCTTCCCCAAGGGGCCGGGCCACATCCTGATCGACCTCGCCCACACCCAGCAGGACAAGCCCGACGAACCGACCCGCATCGACGAGGCCTCGCTCGCGATCGACGCCGACGGCACGCTGACCGGCAGCCGCCGCGTGTTCCGCTGGGCGGCCGGGCGGCGCATCCATTTCGCGATGATGCTGTCGAGGAAGCCGACAAGCATCCAGTTCTTCGGCGACGGCGACGCCCCCGCCCCGGCCGGTGCGAAGGGCGTGACGGGCAATCACCTGAAGGTCGCCCTGTTCTTCGACGATGCCGGCGCCGCGCCGATCCAGATCAAGACCGGCATCTCCGCGATCGACGTGAAGGGCGCGCTCGACGCGCTGGCCGAGGCGCCGGGCTGGAGCTTCGACCGCGCCCGCCGCAACGCCGCGCGTGGCTGGTCGAAGATGCTCGATGGCGTGAAGGTCAGCGGCGGCACCGCCGATCAGCGCGCGATCATGGCGAGCGCGCTCTACCATTGCTTCATCGGCCCCACCTTGTTCACCGATTGCGACGGGCGCGCGATGGGGCTGGACCAGCAGGTCCACCAGCTCCCCGCCGGCGAGCGCGCCTACAGCGCCTATAGCTGCTGGGACACCTACCGCGCGCTGCATCCGCTCCTCACTTTGGTACAGCCCGAGCAGGCCGGTCTGTTCGTGCGCGACCTGATCCGCCAGACCGCCGAAAGCCCGTCCGGCCCGCCCGTGTGGCCGCTACAGGGGTTCGAGACCGGATGCATGATCGGCACCCACTCGGTCTCGATCCTCGCCGAGGCGCAGGCCAAGGGGATCAGGGGCGATTATGCCACCGCCTGGCCCGCCATCCGGCTCCGCGCCTTCGATCCCACGTCCAAGGGCAGCGACGCGACGCTGGGGCGCGATTACTATCAGAACCTCGGCTACATCCCCGCCGACAAGGTGTGGGAATCGGTCAGCCGCACGCAGGAATATAGCCACGACGACTGGGCGATGGCGCATATCGCCGACGCGATCGGCGCGAAGGACGATGCGACTGCACTCCGCAAGCGCAGCCTCAACTATCGCAACGTGATCGATCCCTCGATCGGCTTCGCCCGGCCCAAATTCGCCGACGGCAGCTGGTGGGCTCCCTACGATCCGATCCAGCTGGGCCACATGCCGAAGCCCTGGTGGCGCGATTATACCGAGGCGAACGGCTGGCAGGCGACCTTCCTCACCCAGCACGATATCTACGGGCTGATCGGCCTGTTCGGTGGGGACCAGAAGTTCGAGGCGAAGCTCGACGCTTTGTTCACCGCCCCCTCAACGCTGCCCGCCAACGCCCCGCCGGACATCGCCGGCATGGTCGGCCAATATGTCCACGGCAACGAGCCCGATCAGCACGCCCCCTATCTCTACGCTTATTGCGGCGCGCCGCATAAGACGCAGGCGATGGTCCGCCGGCTGCTCACCGAGCAATATCATGCCGCACCCGACGGCATGGCCGGCAACGACGATTGCGGGCAGATGAGCGCGTGGTTCGTGCTGTCGGCGCTGGGCTTCTACCCGGTCGATCCGGTCAGCACGATCTACGTGTTCGGCTCGCCCTTATTCGATGCGGCGGACGTGAAGGTCGGCGACGGCAAGCGCCTGCGCATCCGCGCCACGGGCAACGGCCCGGCCAGCCCCTACGTCCAGTCGGTGCGCTGGAACGGCAAGCCCTGGACGAAGAACTGGATCACGCATGCCGAGCTGATCAAGGGCGGTACGCTGGAGTTCGCGATGGGTCCGCAGCCCTCGCGCTTCGGCACCGCGCGTGAGGATCGTCCGCCGAGCTTCGGGCAGGTACCGGCCTAGTTCCGAATATTCGCTCCGGGAGATGGCGGAGGGGCTGCCATCTCCCGGAGCCACCGCGTCGCCGGTCGGGGGGGGAGAGACCCGGCGAGCGGCCCGTCCGATCAGCGGGCGGACGAGCTTTGCGAGGGCGGCGCATCGGAAGGCGCGCTGCCCCAGGACGGATTGGGCTTCGGCCCCATGGTCAGCACCAGGGTCGCGCCGTCCTTGATGTCGGCATGGGCGAACCACGGCCTGGTCCACGGCTTGCCGTTGAGCGTCGCGGACTGGACGTACATGTTGGCCGCCGAATTGTTTCGCGCGGCGATCTCCAGCACCTTGCCGTTGCCCATCGTCAGCTTCACGTCGTCGAAGATCGGTGAACCGATGATATAGGCATCGCTCGACGGATCGACGGGATAGAAGCCCATCGCCGACAGCGCGTACCAGGACGAGGTCGCGCCCTGATCGTCCATCCCCGGATAGCCGTAGCCGGCGGCGTCGCTGCCATACATCCGGTCGAGGATCTGCCGCACCAGCTTCTGCGTCTTCCAGGGCTGGCCGCCCCAATTATAGTAATAGGCCGCCTGCTGGTCGGGCTGATTGCCCTGCACGTACTGGCCGATCAGGCCGGTGCAGTCCCGGCAGATGCCCTTGGGCGTGTAGGGCGTCGAGAAGAAGGTATCGAGCTTCGCGTCGAACGCCTGCCGCCCGCCGAGCGCCGACTCCAGCCCGGCCACGTCGTGCGGCACCAGCCACAGCGTCGACCAGCCCGACGCCTCCTTCATCATGAAGTTGTAATACGGCTCCTGCGGATCGAACGGGCTGATCCATTTGCCGTCGGCGGTGCGACCGCGCACGAAGCCGATCGATTTGTCGAATACGTTGTGCCAGTTGGCCGAACGCTGGAGGAAGCGCGCCTCCTCGTCCTTCCTGCCCAGCAGCGCCGCATATTGGGACATGGCGTGATCGTCCCACGCATATTCCAGCGTGGTCGCAGCCCCCGCCTTGCCGCCGGCATAAGGCGGGCTGGGATTGTTCGGCGGGATGATGTCGGCGATCCAGCCGTTCTTGTCATATTCGGCGAGGAAGTGGCGCGGCCCGGCGGGATCGAGCGCGTTCTTGCGGAGATATTCGTAGGCCGCAGCATAATCGAACGGGATGCCCCGCTTCCACGCGCCGAGGAAGAGGAACACCGCATTGTCGCCATGGAAAGAGGTGTTCATGAACCCCTTCTCGCGCGCCATGTCGAGTTCGGAGGCGAGGATGTTCTGGACCCGCTCCGGCTCCATCAGCTCCAGCAGCACGATCTGGTTGCGGCCGGTATCCCAGAAGGGCACCGGGCTGTAGCGATCGTGCGTCGCGGTCTGCACCTTGCCGTTCATGTCGGTGAACTGTTCGCCCTTCTCGGCGATCACGCGCGGGCTGGCGAAGGACTGGAACAGGGTGGAATAGAAGAGCTGGCGCTGTTTGGGGGAGCCGCCCGTCACCTGCACGCGATCGAGCAGTTTCGCCCATTCGCCGCGCGCGGCGGCGTGGACGCCGTCGAAGTTCCAGCCGGGCAGTTCGTCCTTCAGGCGCTGTTCCGCCTGCGCGTAACTGGTGCCGTGCGCGATCTTCATCAGCACCTGCTCGCCCGCCTTGGTGTGGAAGGTCAGGTAGGTGCCGGACCATCCGCCCGAGACGCTTTTCGCGCCGGGTTGGACGTCCTTGTCGCCGATCCCCCAGCCCTCGCGCTCGTCGCCCGGATTGCCCGCCACCTTCCGGAAGGTGCCGAGATCGGCGAACGGCTTGGAGAATTCCGCGACGAAATAGGCACCGTCGATCGCGCCATGATCCTGCGAGACACCCCGCACGGTATGATCGCCGACCACCTCCATGCTGCCGCCATGCGCGGGGAAGTTAACCAGCACGTTGGAGCGCACGCTCGCCGGGAAGGTGAAGCGCATCAGGCTAGCCCAGCGCGTCGCGGTCAGCTCCACCTTGGTGTGAAAGCTGTCGAGATCCACCGAATAATAGCCTGGCGAGGCAATCTCCTTGCTCTTGTCGTAGGCACTCTCCCGCCACGCCGGCGGCATCGACCAGTCGCCGACCACCGGGGAAATCACCGGCTCGGCATTGCCGCCATAGGAAGAGCCGCCGCCGCCCGAGAAACCCAGCATCGTCGGGTTGGTGTAATAATAGGGCGTCGGCACGCCGTTCGGAAAGCTGAGCGCGATATTGTTGTTGATCGGCGCCGCCTCGACCGAACTGTGCGGCACCCGCGCGCCCGGCGAGGCCTGCCCCGAATAGACCGGCTCGCCCGGCGGCGGCGCATTGCCGATGAGTTTCTGGTCGTCGAGCGCGGCCGTACCCATCAGCGGATTGGCGAGATCGACCGGCTGCGATCCGCGCGTCTGTGCGATGGCTACGCCCGTCATCAGGCCGAGCAGCGCGCAGCCTCCCGCCAACATCCTGATGCGTCCGGCGAAACGACGGGTCATGCAGCGCTCTCCCTGTGGCCGTGGAGGCCCCTCTTGCGGGAGCATCATCCTTCGCGGCGAACGGGAGGTGGCATTAAATTAAAAATTTTGTCAATTGAATTGAGGCGACCTGACAGGCTGGCGAAACCCTCGCCGCGGCTCAATCGATGCGCAGGGCTTCGCGCAGGATCAACTGGCTGGCGCGCGCCTCGATCATCGCCGCCGCGAGGCGCCGCGATCCATGATCGTCGTGCGTAAGGCGCCAGCGGCGTGCGGTCGCCCGCTGACGGTCGAGAAACTGAATTCGGTTGCGATCGGGCATCTTCCGTCTCCTCGAAGCGGAAATTGCCGGCACGATCCGCTGCTGACCTTCCACGGAATCGCACCGGCTGACGACCCCAGCCGTCCATGCCAAGCTGGCGCCGATATGGTTACCAGGGGGTTAACGGAAGCAACTAAAAAGTGTTTACACCTGTGCGTCAGGCGCAGCCAGCCCGTTTGCGCCGCACGAGCTCGAAGGCGACGGCGATCCAGTCGTCGGACCGGGCGTGCTGCGCCGTCTCGTCCTGCCAGATGGCCAGCACGTCCTCGATGCTGCGCCCGGAGGCGACGTCACGGATCGAGGTGGGGTCCATCGGCGGCTGCATGACGATCCTTGGATGAGGTGGCCGGCGGTCGCGGGGGAGCGGTTGCGACCGCCGGCACATCACCGGTAACGACCGGTCCGCGCCATGCTTAATCGCGCTTAGACCATGGTCTGACGAAATTTATCCCTGCAGGCTCAACGCCTTGTGCATCACGGTGTTGCCGCCCGCGTCGGTGACCGCATAGGTGAAACCGGGCAGCAAAGCGAAGGCGCCGACCCGGCCGTCCGCCCCCAGTGCGAGGAAGCCGACCTGCGCATCCTTCACCGCGTCGCCGCGCAGTTTCGCGATGTGAAGCACCGCCTCGCGGCACGCTTCCATCGGTGCCATGCCGTGCCGAATCGATCCGACCACCCGCGCCGTGCCCGCGATGCGGATCACCTCCTCACCCACTCCGCTGGAGGTCGCGGCACCGACGCCCGCCTCGACATAGAGGCCGCAGCCGACCTGCGGGCTGTCGCCGACTCGGCCGTGGATCTTGAACGCCATGCCCGAGGTCGTGCAGGCGCCGGCCAGCCGCCCGGCGGCGTCGCGGCCGAGAATACCGATCGTGTCGTGGTTCCACGCGCCGCCCGGTGTCTGGTTCTCGATGTTGGCGACAGGTCGGTAGTTCGAGGTCTTGAGCCACTCGCGCCACGCGGCTTCGGCCGCCGGGGTGAGCAATGTCTCCTTGGGGAAGCCGTTGGCGAGCGCGAACTGGGTCGCGCCATCGCCGACCAGCATCGTGTGCGGCGTCTTCTCCATCACCGCGCGCGCGACCGAGACGGCGTGGACGACATCCTCCAGCGCGCCCACCGCGCCGACCCTGCCGGCATCGTCCATGATCACCGCGTCGAGCGTCACCCGCCCGTCGCGATCGGGATAGCCGCCGAGGCCGACGGTATGGATCTCGGGGTCCGCCTCGGGCACCCGCGCGCCGGCCTCCAGCGCATCGAGCAGCGATCCGCCGGCGACCAGCTTCGCGTGCGCGGCGGCATTGGCGGTGGCGCCGAAATCCCAGGTCGAGACGATCGTCGCGCCCGTCGCGGGTTTCGCGACCGCCGGAACGGCGGCCGTGGCGGCGAGCAGGCCAGCGCCGCCGATCACGGCACGGCGGGAAGGGCGGACGGTCATGACGATACTCCCTGATCGATCGCGGCCCGCAAGGCGCGGACGGTGGCTTCATCGGTGCGGCGGCGAGGCGGTGTGTCGAAGCCGAGCGCGGCGGTGCGCGCATCGCTTTCGGGCAGCGGTGCGCTCGCCGATCCGTGGAGTTCGCGCACTCCGGTCGTCGTGAGCAGGTGCGCCGCATTGTCCGGCCTCACCCCGGCACCTGCCATGATCCGGATGCGATCCCCGGCGCGCGCGACCATGCGGGCGATGATCTGCGCCCCTTCCTCCGCATTCGTAGCGCCTCCGGAGGTCAGGATGCGATCGAAGCCCAGCGTCGCCGCGACATCGACCGCTGCGACCGGATCGGCCGTGACGTCGATTGCGCGATGTAGTGTCAGCGACACCGGGCGTCCGCCCGCGCGCACCGCCGACACCCACGCCGCCAGCGCCGGCTCATCGAGCGCACCGTCGCGCGCCGCGCCGAAGACCAGACCATCCACCCCTTGCGCGATCAGCGCGAAGGCCTCGCGCATCGCCAGCGCCGTCTCGGCTTCGTCGTAGCGGAAGTCGCCGCCGCGCGGCCGCACCATCGCATGCACCGCCACCCCCGCAGGCCGCGCCGCGTTGAGCGCCGCCTCGACCAGCCCCGCCGACGGAGTCAGCCCGCCCAGCGCCAGCGCGGCGCACAACTCGATCCGGTCCGCCCCGCCCGCGATCGCCGCGTGCACGCCAGCAATGTCGTCGACGCAGATTTCGAGCAGGCGGCGGGTCATGATCGGGGGTCTATCACCCCCGCATCGCCCGCGCCCAGTCGCGGATCACCTTCTGGGTCGATCTATCGCCGTCGAACACGCCGTACAGGCCCTGCGGCTCCTGCGGGGGATCGCCGACGAAGGCGGTGTCGCCGGGCTGGAAGCGATGATCGGCATGCTGCGCCCGCCCCTCGCCATTCCACGCCCAGAAATTGGCGCCGGCGAGCGGCCCGCCGGCCCGGTATCCGTCCGCCGCCGCGCCGAGGACGAGACGGTAATAGCGATCGCGCAGCGTCGTCGCGCTGCCCGGCTCGAAGCCGCCGTCGTCGCGCGGGAAGCCGAATTCCTCGATCACCACCGGCTTGTTCAGCCGCTTGGCGATAGCGACATGCGCGTCGATATAGGTGCGCGTGTTGGCCGCGCCGACATCGTAGGTCTCGGCCAAAGCCCCACGCTTCACCCAGCCGAAATTCTGCGGCCAGATGTGCATCGTCAGATAATCGATGTCGGGCGAGCTGTTGGTGTCGACGACACACGCCTCCTTGTGGAGGCATCCGGCCAGCCCCTCCGACCCCGCCGAGACGAGATGGTTCGGATCGATCGACTTGATCAGCCGCGCGGTCGACCGGATCCAGTCGAGATAATGCGGATAGGCCTTGGCGAAGGCGGCCTCCGATCCCGCCGGACGAGGTTCGTTGGCGAGCTGCCAGGCGAGGATCGCCGGATCGTCCTTGTATGGCTTGCCGGTCACCGTGTTGGTGCGCGCCACCAGCTTGCGCAGATAGTCGTTGGCGAGCGCCAGCGCCTGCGGATTGTCGTAGAAGTCCGACACGAAATCGGGGAAGTCGGTCCACGGCCGCGAAAGGTCGGACGCCTCGATGAAATGGCCGCCGTTCACATAGGTGAGATAGGCGGCCATCCCGCCCGACCATTCCCAGAAATTGTTGGTGTAGATCGTCGCGGTCATGCCGCGCCGGCCGATCTCGGCCAGCGCATAGTCCAGCCCTTCGAGCAGGCCGGAATCGTAGTCGGCGCCCGGCCCCCGAAACACCGGCGTCACCGCGCCGTGCAACGGCGATCGCTCCGCCGCGCCGAGGATGCGGACGGTGTTGATGCCGAGCGTCTTCAGCCGATCCAGCTCGCGGCCCAGCCGCGCGCGATTGCCGTAGGCTCGGTCCGCGCCCAGCCACGCCGCGTACCACAGGTTCGTGCCGATCAGCGGGTAACGCTTGCCGCCCCGCCGGAGCTGCCGCCCATCGACCCGGACGAACCTGTCGCCCGCAGGCGGCGCGGCGGCGAGCGCGGTCAGCGCCAGGCCACCCGCCAGGACTCCGCGCCGGCCGATCATCGGATCAGTGCCCCGCCGGCATGGCGACGGCGTGGTGGTCGGCGCCCTTCACCCGCGCGGCGGCGATGGCGAAGATCAGGATGCCGATATAGCCGATCACCGGCACGATGAAGGCGTGGCCGAAGCTGCCGGTCGCATCGGTGATCTTGCCCGCAATCCACGGCAGCACCGCGCCGCCGACGATCGCGACGCAGAGCAGCCCGGCGGTCGCCGAAGCCGGCGCGGTCGCGCGCTGGAGGGTCAGCGAGAAGATCGTCGGGAACATGATCGAGTTGAACAGGCCGATCGCCAGCGCGCAATAGGCGGCGGCAGGCCCGCTCAGCAGGAAGGCGGCGAGCGACAGCGCGACGTTCACCGCGACCATGATCGTCAGCAACACCGCCGCCGGGAACACCGCCAGCAGCGCCGATCCGACGAAACGGCCGACCAGCGCGCCGCCCCAGTAATAGTTCGCCGTCATCGCGCCCGCGACGGCGAGGCTGACGCCCAGCACCTCGGGCCGGTTGAGATAGTTGATCATCAGCGAGCCGATCGTCACCTCGGACCCGACATAGAGGAAGACGGCCGCCGCCCCCGCCAACGCCCATCCGCAACGCAGCGCAGCGAAGGCCGATCCGCCCACGGCGCCGCCGGTCACTTCCTCGTGCGGGACCGCATTTTCGATCCGGTGGCGCATCACCGCGATCAGCACCACCAGCGCGGCAAGGAAGGCCGCGATGAGCATGAAGGCGTGGTTGACGGCGGCGAGGCCGGCGGCGCGATCCGCCTCGTTGGCGATCGTAGCACCACCATTCTTGAAGATGTCGGCCGACAGCATCAGCGAGGCACCGAGATGCACGCCGAGCACCACGCCGAGCGAGTTGAACGCCTGCGCGAAGGTGAGGCGGAAGTGCGAGCGCTCAGGGCTGCCCAGCGCCGCCGCCAGCGGGTTCGCCGCGACCTGCAGCATGGTGATGCCCGCCGCCAGCGTGAACAAGGCGAGCAGAACCAGCGGATAGGAGCGCACCGTCGAGGACAGCGGCACGATGAAGCACCCGACGATCATCACGATCAACGCCGCCATGATCGACTTGCTCGGCCCCAGCCGGCCGACCACCGCGGCGGCGGGCAGCGAGAAGACGCCGTAACCCAGGAAGAAGGCGAACTGGGTCAGCATCGCCTCGGCCGTGGTGAGGCTGTAGATGCCCTTCAGCGCCGCGATCAGCGGATCGTTGTTCGAGGTGATGAAGCCCCAGGCGAAGAACAGGCAAGTAACGGTCACGAACGCGGGCAAGGCGGCCTGCACGGCACGGTTGGACATCAAACTCTCCTCGACACCGGCCGCTTGGGGTCCGGACATGCCAGCGCTATCATCGCGGAAAAATTACCGAAAGCAATTTTCGTTTTTGCACGGGAGAGCATCGTCATGCGTATCGCCCTCGGCCTGCTGGCCACCCTTCTGGTTACCGCGACTCCGGCGAAGGGCGCCGACGACCCGCTGCTCCGCCCGATCGCTTCGGAGCATGCGAAGGAATGGCTGATGCCCCAGCCGCCGACACGGATCTACGGCAACACCTACCTAGTCGGCTTCGGCGGCCTCAACGTCGGCCTGATCAAGACCGGTGCCGGGCTGATCCTGATCGACGGCGCGGTGCCGCAGGCGGTGCACGATATCGAGGCGAACATCCGCACGCTCGGCTTCCGCCTTCAGGACGTGAAGCTGATCCTCAGCACCGAGCCGCATTTCGATCATGCCGGCGGCCTCGCTGCGCTGGCGCGCGACACCGGCGCGACGGTGATATCCAGCGCACCCGCCGCGATCGTTCTGCGGCAGGGACGCAGCAACGCGGACGATCCGCAGATGGCGTGGCTGGAGCCCTATCCGCCGGTCACCCGGCTGCGCACCGTGCGCGACGGCGAGACGATCCGGCTCGGCGGCGTCACCGTCACCGCCCACGCCACGCCCGGCCACACGCCCGGATCGATGAGCTGGGGCTGGCGCTCTTGCGAGGGCAAGACGTGCCGGTCGGTGCTGTTCGGATCGAGCCTCAACCCGCTGACGGCGGGCGACTATCGCTTCTCCGATCCCGCCCACGCGATGGCGCTGGCGAATTTCCGCAAGACGATCGCGACCATGCGCCGCCTGCCCTGCGACATCCTGATCACCGCGCATCCCGGCCAGTCGGGCGGCGACGTGAAGTTCGCCAAGCTGCAGCAATCGCGCGCGCCCAACCCCTTCGTCGATCCCGAGGCCTGCCGCACCTATGCGGACGCGGCCGCGACCGCGCTCGACAAACAGATCGCGAAGGAGAAATCCGGCGCGCCCTCTTGAACAATAGGATTTCGCATCGCAGGGTCGGCCCACAACAGGGCTAAGGGGGCTTATCCGTGACCAACACCCTTTCGCGCGCGCTCAATCTGGCCGCGACCGTGACGACGTGCCTGAGCCTGATGGCCTGCACCGCATCCTCGCCTCCCCCCGCGACCGCATCGGCCAAGGCGCCGCCGCCGGGTGCGGGCCACGGCTACAGCCACGATCCTTACCCTTCGACATACCACCCCTATCCGGGCGTGCCGACGCTGCTGACCAACGTCACCATCTATGACGGCGAGGGCGGCCGGATCGATCGCGGCGCGGTGCTGTTCGCGGACGGCAAGATCGTGCAGGTCGGCCAGACCATTGGCACGCCCGCCGGCGCCACCGTGATCGACGGTACCGGCAAGTGGGTGACGCCGGGCGTCATCGACATCCACAGCCATCTCGGCGACTATCCCTCGCCCGGCGTGAAGGCCTTGAGCGACGGCAACGAGGCGACCTCGCCCGTCACCGCCGAGGTGTGGGCCGAACACAGCATCTGGCCGCAGGATCCGGGGTTCAGCCGCGCGCTGGCGAACGGCGGCGTCACCACGCTGCAGATCCTGCCCGGATCGGCCAACCTGTTCGGCGGCCGCTCCGTGATCCTCAAGAACGTCTATGCCCGCACCACGCAGGGCATGAAGTTCCCCGGCGCGCCCTACGGCCTCAAGATGGCGTGCGGCGAGAATCCGAAGCGCGTCTACGGATCGAAGGGCCGCGAACCCTCCACCCGCATGGGCAATATCGCGGTCGATCGCCAGACGTGGGCGAAGGCGGTCGAATACAAGCGCAAGTGGGACAAGTACGAGAAGGACGGCGGCGATCCGCCCTCGCGCGATCTCGCCATGGACACGCTGGCCGGGGTGCTGGCCGGCGAGATCCTCGTTCAGAATCATTGCTACCGCGCCGACGAGATGGCCAACGTGATCGATATGTCGAAGGAGTTCGGCTACCACGTCACGGCCTTCCACCACGCGGTCGAGGCCTACAAGATTGCCGATCTGCTGAAGGCGAACGGCATCTGCGCCGCCGTCTGGGCCGACTGGTACGGCTTCAAGATGGAAAGCTACGACGGCATCCCCGAGAATCTCGCGCTGCTCCAGAAGGAGGGCACCTGCGCCATGATCCATTCGGACGACCAGAACGGCATCCAGCGCCTGAACCAGGAAGTCGCCAAGGCACAGGCGGCGGGCCGCCGCGCAGGGATCGACATTCCCGACGAGGTAGCTTGGGAGTGGCTCTCGATCAACCCGGCCAAGGCGCTGGGCATCGCTGACAAGACGGGCAGCCTCAAGCCCGGCAAGATGGCCGACGTCGTGCTGTGGAACGGCAATCCGCTCTCCGTCTACACGCGGCCCGAGAAGGTCTGGATCGACGGCGCGATGCTGTACGACGCGAACAATCCGAAGCTTCGTCCGGTGAGCGATTTCGAGCTGGGCCAGCCGGGCATGGGAGACGTGAAATGAAGGCGCTCCTCCTCGCCGCCGCCGCGCTGGTCGCGGCCCCCGGTCTCGCCGCCACCACCGCGATCACCGGCGGCACAGTTGCGATCGGGGACGGCTCCGCACCGATCCCCAACGGCACCGTGGTGTTCACCGACGGCCGCATCGTCGCCGCCGGCGCGAACGTCGCCGTGCCGGCCGGCGCGCAGGTGATCGACGCGCATGGCAAGTGGGTCTCGGCCGGGATGGTCGCGGGCTTCTCCACTCTCGGCCTCGCCGATTCCGAGGGCGTGGAGGAGAGCAACGACGTCTCCGCCGGCAAGTCGCCCTTCAACGCCGCGATCGACATATCGCCCGCGATCAATCCCAATTCGATCATCCTCAACAACGAGCGCTGGGGCGGCGTGACCCGCGCGGTCGTCTCGCCGGGGACGGGAGGCTCGATCTTCGCGGGGCAAGGCGCGGTGATCTCGCTCGGTGTCGGGCCGGACCCGGTGATGCGCCCGCGCGCGTTCCAGTATGTCGAGATGGGCGAGGATGGCGCGCAGGCGGCGGGTGGCAGCCGCCCGGCGGCCTATGCGATGCTCCGCGATGCGCTGGCGCAGGCGCAGGATTATCGCCGCAACCCCGCCGCCTTCGGGGGCCGAGAGAAGGATTCGCTGATCAAGCGGCCCGATGCGCAGGCGCTGATCGCGGTGCTCGACGGCAGGCAGCCCTTGCTCGTCCACGTCCAGCGGGCGAGCGACATCCGCTCGGTGCTGGCACTCAAGAAGGACTATCCGCAGCTCAAGCTGGTGCTGGTCGGCGCCGAGGAAGGCTGGCTGGTCGCCCGCGACATCGCCGCCGCGCGCGTGCCGGTGATCGCCGCCGCGCTCGTCGACCTGCCCGAATCGTTCGAACGCGTCGCCGCGACCGAGTCGAATGTCGGCCGCATGGAACAGGCCGGCGTCCTGCTCGGCATCTCGACGGTGGACGCCAGCGCGCCGGGCAGCCAGCGCAACCTCAAGCAGTTCGCCGGCAACCTCGTCGCGATCACGAAAGTCCCCGGATCGACCGGGCTGGACTGGGGCCACGCCTTCGCCGCGATCACCTCCGGCCCGGCGCAGGTGATGGGCATGGACGGCGAGATCGGCTCGCTCCGCCCCGGCCGCCGCGCCGACGTGGTGGTGTGGGACGGCGATCCGCTGGAGCTGGCCTCCGCCCCGGTCGCGGTGTTCATCGACGGCAGGCCGCAGCCGCAAGGCTCGCGCCAGACGGAACTGCGCGACCGCTACATGACCCCGCAGGAAGGCGCGCTGCCCAAGGCCTACGAGCGCTAGGGTCACGAATCCTCCCCCACGCGGGGGAGGATTATGCTTCGCCCGCCTTTTGCACCGGCCGGAAAGCCTGTAGTACGGCACCACAACAGGCGCCTGTTTGACGGAAAGATTCATCGCACATGCCCAAGTCCCTGCTGCGTACCCTTGGCTTGCTGGCGGCCGGCGCCGCGATTCCCACCGGCCTGATGGCGGTGCAGAACGCCCGCGCCGCGGAGTCCACCGCGCAGGACAATGACACCTACAAGCAGCTCGACCAGTTCATGAACGTGTTCCAGAAGGTGCGCGCCGACTATGTCGACAAGACCACCGACAAGGATCTGATCAAGGGCGCGATCGACGGCATGCTCGCCAGCCTCGATCCCCACAGCTCCTACATGGACGCGCACGACTTCCAGCAGATGAAGATGACGACCGACGGCAATTACGGCGGCCTCGGCCTCACCGTGCAGGCTGACGACGGCGTGGTGAAGGTGGTGACGCCGACGCCCGATACCCCGGCCTATCGCGCCGGCATCAAGTCCGGCGACTATATCACCCACATTGACGGCAAGCTGATCTACGGCTCCACGCTGGACGAGGCGGTGGACAAGATGCGCGGCGATCCGGGCAGCAAGGTGAAGCTCACCATCGTGCGCCCCGGCCGCGACAAGCCGTTCGACGTGCTGCTCACCCGCGAGACCATCGTGATCAAGCCGGTTAAGTGGAAGGTGATGGACAATATCGGCATCATCAACATCATCAGCTTCTCCAAGCAGACCGGCGCCGACACCCGCGCCGCGATCGCCGGCATCGACAAGCAGCTCGGCCACAAGCCGACCGGCTACATCATCGATCTGCGCGATGACCCCGGAGGGCTGCTCGACCAGGCGATCGAGACCGCCGACGCCTTCCTCGATGACTCTAGAGGATCCCCGGGACCGAGCTCGAATC
>BACX01000538.1 GCA_000333335.1 Sphingomonas-like bacterium B12
CGCGGAGGTTTTCGACATCGTAATAAGACGAGTTGAACTGCGGCACCTGCACAGTGCCGTTGTTGCAGGTTCCGCCGAACACGATCGTCGTATCGGACCGCACGCTATCCGTCAGCGTCTCGATCTGGCCGGTGGTGAAGAGATTGCGATCGTAATAACGGCCCGCGCCCGCGAAGATCACGATGTCGCGATCCCCGTTCCAATCGTAGGAGATGCCGAGACGCGGCTGGAAGGCCTTCAGATAGGGCTTCCGGTTATGGCCGTTGGAGATGTAGTCGGCCGGGTTGATCCCTGCCGCCTTCCAGCCCTGATAATTGTTCAACGCCGTCACAATGTTCGCCGGGGTGACGAAATTGTAGTTGAACATGTTGGACTCATAGTCCCACCGCAGACCGTAATTGATCGTCAGATGATCGTTGACAGTCCAATCGTCCTGGATGAACACGCCGAGCTGATCATCCTTGGCGCTGGCGGCCTTGGGCGGATTGACCGAGACGGTCGCGCCGATCGGCTCGCAGCTCGGCGTGCTGGTGCAGGTCGGATCCTGATAATCGGCTGCGTTGAAGTAATAGGCGCCGTTCGTATACCAGTCTTCCTCGCGCTTGAACTTGGCGTGGTTGAACTTGAAACCCGCCTTGATGACGTGCCCGTTGCCGAAGAAGGTGATGTTGTCCTTGAACGTCAGGAAATTCTGGCGGCTGTCCTGCTGGAAGCTGTTGGCGCCCGTCTGAGCGACGGTGCTGCCGACACTGTCTCCGGCCGCGCCGCCGGTCGTCAGGTTGATTTCCGGACCTTGGGTGAGGTTCGGCGTACCGGTCCGCTGCTTCTGATAGGCGACGCTGAACTCGTTCAGCCAGTGATCGCCGCGGTGCGAATATTGCAGCAGATACTGCCGCGTCGCGACCGCCAGATCATGGCCGTGAGACTGGGTCGAGGTGCCGCCATAATCGGTGTGATCCGATTCCGTACGGTCGAACACGCTGAAATTGAACGTGTCCTTGTCGCTTGCGAACAGGGTCAGCTTGCCGAACCAGAGATCCTGCTTGAACGGATCGGCGAAAGTGCCCGCCGCATCGAGGATCGAAGCAGGCACATTGCTGCCATTGGCAAACTGGATATTCTTGGGCGGATTGTTCTGCTGCGTGCCTTCATAGGCGACGAAGAAGTGCAGCACATCCTTGATGATCGGGCCACCGAGATCGGCGCCATATTGCCAGCGCTTGTAGTCCGGCTTCGGGATCGATCCGTCCGGATTGTTCGGCCCGCCGGAGCGGCTCAGCTTGTCGCGGCCGTAGAAGCTTTTCGGCATGAACTCGCCGAAGGCGTCGCCATGGAAGGAGGTGCCGCCCGTCTTGGTGACCGCGTTGATGATCGCGGATCCGGCCTGATCGTATTCGGCCTTGAAGTTCTGGGTATCGACCTTGAACTCCTGCACCGCAGACTGCGGAAAGGGGTTGCCCTGCGAGAACGACTGCCCGGCAACGCCGCCATGGCCGTTCTGGTTCTTGAAGCTCTCGCCGTCGATATAGACGTTGACGTTGTCGGACGAGACGCCGCCGGCCTGGACCTGCTTGCTCGATGGATTGGTCGATACGGCGACGCCCGGCGCCAGCGCGGCGAAGTTCAGGAAGTTGCGATCGTTCTGCGGCAGCGTGTTGATCTGCATCTGGCTGACGTTGGTCGCGACTTCCGCGGTGCGCACCTCGTTGCGGGCACGCACGCCCTTGACGACGATCTCGCCGCCCTTGGCGCCGGCCTCGCCGGATGGGGTACCCGTGTTGATGTCGAGCGTCGCGGTCTGGCCGACCGGCAGCGTGATGTCCTGCGGCGCGCCGTTCTCCAGTTGCACGTGATAGGTGCTCGGCCGCATGCCGACGAAGATGTAGTTGCCGGCCGCGTTGATCGTGGATGTGATGCGCTGGCCGGTCACGGCGTCCGTCGCGATCACCTTGGTGCCGGCGGGCGCGCCGGTGACATGGCCCTGGATGGTGCCGGTATCGTTGGCGGCGTAAGCGGGTCGGGCCACCACCAGCGCCGTGCACAGCGCGATCCCGGAAATGCTGCGCGCAAAACCGGTGCGACGATCCTTCAACCTCATGCGATCTCCCCTCTGTCCCCGGCCTTCTCGACCACACCCAATCCCTCGAGAGGACCGGATGAGTCGGAGACCTATGTTTCGCGTAGCTGCGCTCGTAACCGGTTACAAGGACGCTTCCTTCATCCGGCGTTCACACAGCACCGATCGTCTCGAATTGTTGCGCGCGTGCTACGGTTTTTTGCTCAGGCGGCCGTGGGTAGCGGCGGCGCCTGGCATGTGCGGGCGATGAATGCGGCATGATCGGGCATGGCCCGCGCGCAATCGGCGATCACCTCTTCGATGTCGCGCAGGAAGGATAGTGCCTGATCGTCCGGAACCATATCGACCATCGGATCGTGCCGCATCGGCAGGCCCTGCCCCAGCAACACCTGCACCCAGCTTTCCTCGCGGAACAGTTCGGCCTTCGCCCGCATGAAGAAGCGACCTGACGAACGGAACAGCTCCAGTCGCTCGACCAGGCTGTCGGGCACGTCCATATGTTTCAGATAGGCCCAGAACGGCGTGTCCTCGCGATCGGTGACCTTGTAGTGCGCGATGATAAAATCGCGCACGTCGCAGAATTCGAAATCGTGCTGGCGATTATATTCCGCGATATCGGCGGCGTTGAAGCCCTGCCCCGGAAACAGCGCGACCAGCTTGGTGATGCCGGTCTGAATCAGATGGATGCTGGTCGATTCCAGCGGCTCCAGAAAACCGGCCGACAACCCGATCGCGACGACGTTCTTTTCCCACGCGCGATGCCGCTTTCCGGGCCGGAACCGCACCGGCCGAGGATCGGCGAGCGGCTTGCCGTCGAGGTTCGCCAGCAACACCGACGCCGCCTCATCGTCCGAAATATGACTGCTCGCATAGACGTGGCCGTTGCCGATGCGATGCTGCAGCGGGATACGCCACTGCCAGCCGTTGCCGTGCGCCGTGGAGCGGGTGTAGGGGGTGAGCGGCGAGACGCTTTCGCACGGCACCGCCTGCGCCCGATCGCACAGCAGCCAGCGGTTCCAGTCCTCGTAACCAACGCCCATCGCCTCGCCGATCAGCAGACCGCGCATGCCCGAGCAATCGACGAACAGATCGCCATCCACCTCACGCCCGTCGGCGAGCACGACGCGATCGACGAAGCCGTCCTCCGGCCGCAGCTTCACGTCAACGATCCGTCCCTCGATCCGCTCGACATTCCTCCCCTCCGCCTGCCTCCGCAGGAAACGGGCGAAAAGCGAGGCATCGAAATGATAGGCGTAGTCGATGTCCGCCATCGGCGATCCGGGATTGCGCGGATCGGGCGGGGAGAAGCGGTTCATCCGCGCCGCCAGCGTATTCAGCGAATAATGGTCGAAATGCTTGGCCTGCCCGCTCGCCAGCGCCTTCAGCCAGAGTTGATGGGGGTGGAGCCACATCAGATCCTGCCCGATCTTGCCGAAGCCGTGGATGTAGCTGTGGCCGGGTGCCCGCCAGTTCACGAACTCGATGCCGAGCTTGAAGGTCGCCTGCGTCGCCTGCACCATCTCCTTCTCGGCGATGCCGGCAAGGCCGTTATAGCTGCGGATCGCGGGGATGGTCGCCTCGCCCACGCCGATCGTGCCGATCTCGTCGGACTCGATCAGGCGGATTGTGTAGCCCCGGATGAACAGGCGCGAGAGCAAGGCCGCCGTCATCCACCCGGCCGTTCCGCCGCCGACGATGGTGATCGTTTTCAGCGGCGTGTTCGGGTTCGTCATCATGCCCGGCTCCCTCTCCCGCCCGGCTCATAGCGCGCGGTGACGGTGACGTCTCCCGCCATGCCGGGCGGCAGGATGATGCATTCCTGCGCGGCGTCGATCGCGTGCCACGGCTTGCCGTTCACCGTGGTCGAAAGGAGATGCGCTCCTCCCGGCATACGCAGCCGCAGCCGGAGTTCCGCCGCTATACCGGAAGTGGGAAGTTGCAGGGCTGCATCCACGGCCCCTTCCGCGATCCGCGATCGCAGGGAGAAGCCGATCCGGCCCCAGCGGGTCGGGGCGTTGGCGACGGAGACGGTCTTGCCGTCCTCCAGCCAGTCGCGTGGCGTACCGCGCGCGATCCAGAGCGTGTCGGCGTCGGGCTCTTCGAACACCAGCAGCCATTTCCACATCAGCGGCGGCACGAGCTGGGCGGGGCTGCAATAGGGCGCGGCCTCCTCGTCGCTCAGCACCTTGCGCGTCTCGGGCGCCATCCACATGCCGCGCGTATGCTGGTGCGCCATGTGGCTGGTAGCGAGCAGCAGCGCCTCGCGGATACGATCGAGGCGAATGAGGCCATACCCATGGCCGTAGCTCAGAAAGCCCGCCAGCTCCCCAGTCCGGTAGCCATAGGCGGTCGGTACACCCAGGATGACGTCATGATGGCTCTCGCGATAATCGACGATCATCGCCGCCTGCTCGGCCGGCAGGATGCCGGAGTGGAGCATCTCCATATAGGCGCGGTAGCTGCGCCATTGCGGGTCCGATCGATCGCGCTGGTAGGCGACGTGCATCGGCTCCTGCACCCCGGCGATCGCGGGCAGCACAGTCCGCCCATCCGATTGCAGCAGCGAGCGGCGGGTGGCGACGGCGATGTCCTTTTCCAGCGCTGCGGCCTCATCCACGAGCTTTCGTCCCGAAGCCGTCAGCCCCGCATCGCCGGATTGGCGACCGATCCGCTGCCATGCCCGCCCCAGATCACGAAAGCCCCGAACCGCCTCGGTGCTGTTGGAAAAATAGGGCCGCATGTAGCGGGAGGGATCGTCCTCCAGGCAGGAATCCGCTTCGCTCCAGGCCGAGAGCAGGCCGTAGGCCGGATCGTTTTGGGGCAGGCGCTTCGCCCGCTCGCGCAGGCCGAGCAGCACCGCAACGATCCCGTCCAGCTTGGCGCGGTGGCGCAGCAGCAGCTTGGGATCGCCACCGATCGCCGCGTAGCGCGCAACGACCGCCAGCATGCGCCCGAACTGCCCCGTCTCCGGCCCGCGATAGAGGATTTCCCCATCCGCCCGCACGAAGCGGCCGAGGTAATTGTCGATATAGGCGCCGGCGCGATCGACCAGCCCCCATTCGAGCATCGCCTCCGTCTCCACCGTGAAGGTGTCGGGGAAGCCGTCATGCTCGCTGTTGGCGTAATTCTTGTCGGCGACGCCATATTTGGGATCACCCGCCGACCGCGTCATGATCGCCCTGACGAGGCCGTGCCGCGCCATGCTGGACACGCGCGCATCCGGCACGTCGATCGTCATCGCCTGACCGAGCAGATGGTCCCAGTCGCCCTTATGGCGGGCGAGATCGGCATAGAAACGCTTCGGATCGTCAGCGGCGCGCGGCGGGAACGGCAGGAAGCTGTCGACGGTGCGGCTCCACGCCAGCTTGGCTCCTTCGATGCGGCTCACCCGATACCAGACCGGCTGGAAGCGCCGGTTACCCTCGACCAGCTTCAACGGCGCGAAGGCAATCAGCTCGCTCCAGTCGCCATCCGGCTCCGGGTAGACGAAGCGCAACACCGGCAACCAGCCGCCGACGAGGCCATGTCGCACCTGCTCGGCCTTCCGCACCGTCTCGATTGATCGCTGATAGACCGCCGGATCGAAATTGGGCGAGCGGCCGCCATATTGAAACCACACCTTGTCCATCGTCTCGGGCGAGCCGAGGAAATTGTAGGTATCACCCCAGATATGGCGGAGCGGCGGGAAGGCCTTGGCGACCGTCTCGTAATCGGGATCGGCATCGCCTCCGAGGACGACACGGCCGAGCAGGTCACCGTCGCTCGCCGCCACCTCCGCGCGGCTATGGCCGAGATGGAGGCCGCCCGTCTCGTCGGCGGTGATCTCTGCCGTCTTGGGCAGATCGAGCCGCACACCCTGCGCATCGACCACGAGCATCCGGCCGTCGAGCCGCGTGAAATCCTCCAGCACAACGAAGCCGCCGTCGGCGGGCACCGTCTCCATCAGCGTCCAGTCGCCGAAGCGCTCACCGCGCCGCACCGTGGTCTGCCGGGCGCCATCGGCGATCACCGCCGCATCGTCGCCGATCAACTGGACAAGGCGCAGGGCCGAACCGGCGTTCGCAGCGGCCGCCTGCGCCGGATGGCTCGCCAGCGCGGCCACCCCTGCCACCGCTGTCGCGGAGGCGAGCAATTCGCGTCGATCGATCATCATCAATCCTTGCGGAAACCGATTTTCTTGAGCGCCGGCGCGATTTCCGGGTTCGACATGAACAGCTTCCAGATCAGGCCGGTCCGCTCATTCTCGATCATCACCACCGGCGGCGCCTGGTTCAGCCCCATATAGGTCTCGTCGAACCAGTTGTCGGTCTCGTTATAGCCATCCGAGAAGCCATAGACGCCCCAGGTTTTCACACCGAGATCGCGGTAGAAGTGCTTGAGCGCCTTCATCGATTCCACCGGCGTGTAGGGGAAGGAGCTGAGCGCCCCCTGCGGCGTGATCGTGCCGTTGTCGTCGGCCTCGCGCGGGCGCCCGCCGGAATGGATACCCGCCGTGAAGCCCCAGGCATCGTCGCCATAGCCCTTGAACCCGCGCGGATTGTCCACCGCATAAGCGTGGTTGATCAGCGAGATGGCGCGGTTGTTCTTGAAATAATCGGTATAGGCATCCCGCTTTCCCCGAGGATCGAAGCCCATGAAGGAGAAATGGGTGAAGAACAGATCCGCGCCATTCCCTTCGCCTACACCCAGCTTGATGCCGTAGAAGCTGTGGCCGTTGGTGAAGTGATCGCCGAGCGTCGTCTTGCTCCAGCGCTGGCGATAGGCGACGGCGAGCGGCGACTGTCCTGCCCAGCCGGTGTGCCAGAGGTTCGCCGGCACTGCATGGGTCGGCGAAGCGATCGCCAGCAGATAGGCGATCATCGACTCGTTCCAGCCGATCAGCGGATGGTGGATGTGGAAGCCGTAATCCGGCGACCAGTGCCAATAGAGATAGGGGCTGTTCGCGCCATCGCGATACCAGTTCCAGTCGACCGCCTTCCACATCGCGGTGATCGTGTCGCGGATCTCGCGCTCTTCCGGCGTGTTCCGGGTGAAATATTGGCGCGCAGTGAGCAGACCTTCCATCATGAAGGATGTCTCGATCAGATCCCCGCCATCGTCGTACTGGCCGAAGAAGGACATCGCCTTCCCCGTTCGCCCGTCGAGATAATGCGGCCAGACGCCGTGAAAGCGATCCGCCTTGTTCAGGAAGCGCACGATTCGGAGGAAGCGCTGTACGCCCTGCTCGCGCGTGACGAAGCCGCGATCGATGCCGACAACGAGCGCCATCAGCCCAAAGCCCGATGCGCCCAGCGCGACCTGATTGGGATTACCGGGCTGGATCTCCAGCGCCAGGCCCGCATCGGGATGCGCGCCCTCCCAATAATATCGGAACTGCGCCTCCTGAACCATGCTGAGCAGTTCGTCGTCGGAGAGCGCGCGGGTCGTGGCAGCGGCCTCGGCCGAAGGGGCGGACTCCTGCCCCGCCGCATCGAGCGCGATCACCCGATACCGCGCCGACTTGCCGCTCGCGCCGAGGAAATCCTCGAAGCGGGCGATGTTGCCCTTCTGCGTACCGAGCGGCGCGAAGGGCTGGCCGTCGATGGAACGATCGATCCGCCAGCTGTCCACCGGTGCGGACGGCAACTGCCAGGCGATGTCGATATGCCGGTCATAGCCCTTTGCGGTGACGCCCACCGGCGCCGATGGCGGCGTGGCGGGCGCCTGCGCCTTGCCGTCTTCGACGCGGATGTCGTCGATGTAGAGGGTGTGCGGCGTGCCGTCGTCAAGCGACTGGTTGATCGTGATCCCCGACAGCTTGGTCATGTCCACCTTGCGGTCGCTGATCGATCCGATCATGTCGACGAAGGAGGCGAAGGGCAGGCTGATCTTCACCCACTTCTTCACCGGAATATCGGGGTTCGGCCCCAGCAGCGGGATGGTCGTGGTGCTGCTGCCGGTCGCATCGGTGAGGAAGAGGCCCGGCGATCCATGCGGCCCGACCGGCTGTTCGGCATAGATCCAGAAGCTCAGCGTATCGCCGATGAAGCTGGCGGTACGGAAATATTTCTGGACGTCGAGCGCGACCCGCCAGTCGCCGCCGGTCTTCGATGTCCATGACAGGCGCAGACTGTGGGCGGG
>BACX01000537.1 GCA_000333335.1 Sphingomonas-like bacterium B12
ACGGGACGGACGACGAGGAAGCCTTCCTCGAGCGCACCGCCGCATGGCTGCGCAACCGTGCCGATGCCGACGCGCTGCTTGACGCCATCCGGGCCGCGCTGGACGACGTCGCGGAAGCCCCGACCGAGACGCCCTCCCCCGACAAGGCGCCCTCGGAGCTTCCGCTACCATCCGAAGTCGACGGAGAGGAATGATGCTCGAAATTCCGTCCTACGCGCTCGATCGGATGACGGATGAAGCGGACTACGCCGTCGTCGGCCCGGTCGACGGGCGCAGCCGCGTAACCGACACGCGCGCCTTCCCTTACAGCGCTATATGCCACATCGAGCGGGATTTCGGCGACGGCAGGCTCACCGGATGCTCGGCCTTCTTAATCGGCCCCACCACCCTGCTCACCGCCGGCCATTGCATTGCCAGCCCGTTGCGGCTGCGGCTCGGATTGCCGGGTCAGGCCAGGCGCATCCGCATCTGGCCCGGTCGCAGCGCGAAGGACGCAGCGCCTTTTGGTTTCCAGTGGGCTAAGAGCTGGCGGGTCCATCCCGCCTATCTCGGCTCGCCGCGCCCTGAAAACGATATCGGCGTGATCGAACTGGCGCGTCCGTTCAGCCCTTCGCCCGGACATATCGCCTGCCGCTTCGCTGACGATGCCGAGTTGCAGCGCCTGCGGGCGACGCGGCTGCTTCATATTTCGGGCTATCCGGGGGACAAACCGCTCGGCACCCAGTGGGAACATGCCGAGCGCCTCGATCGCGTGTCGCGCGATCGCCTATCCTACAGCGTGGACACCTGCCCCGGCCACAGCGGCTCCCCCGTCTGGGTGCGCCCCGACCCGAATGGACCGCCGATCGTGATCGCGGTCCACACGTCCGGCCCGAAGCCGCATGCCGATGGCCCCTGGGGCTGCCGGTCCGGCGTACCGCTCGCGCCGGCGGGATCATTCAACAGCGGAAGAAGGTTAACACGATCCGTCGTGTCTTTGCTTCGCTTGAACGTATAGGTTAAAATCGAACCAGAGTATTCGCAGAATCTATTTGCATCCAATCGAGTCGAACCGGCAACATGTCATGGCTGAAATCTTGCTCAAATCCTTAATATTTCAGCGAGTGCCAAACAGATCGACATCCCGGCGCTGCGTGGCGGCCTGTGGTGTCGCTGTCGCGATTTGCACGGACCGCACTGCGGGGGGATGATCGATGCGCTTGGACCTGGAGGCACCGGATCGTGCCGAGCCGTGTTGCTCGGCCATCGCGTTCGAGGTCGACGGGCAGCATTACGCGCTGATGCCACAGGAAGAATGGGACAGGCAGCATCCCGCTAGGCGTCCTCGCCGCCCGAACGAGTCCCGCCCCGTCGGCAAGCTGATGGTCAACGGCATCGCACATGTCGTGCTGGAGGCTGAGGACATCGCCATCGAGACGAGCGACGACTTTCCGTCTTCCCCATCCGCCGCCGACCTGCTGACCCGGAGGGAATTCGAGGTGGCGATGCTCGTCGCCAACGGCAAGTGCGACAAGGAGATCGCCCGCGCGCTGGGCATCAGCGGCTACACGGTGCGCGAACATATCCGTCGCACCTTCGCCAAGCTCGGTGTGTCGCGGCGCACGGCGATCGTTTCCTACGTACTGCGCTCTCTAAAGTCCGACATGCGCAGTTGAGGGCTTATCCTTTTCGTTTCCACACTCTAGAGGCCGATCCCGATTGATCGTCAGGGAGTCCGGCAATCGTGCAGCGTTTCATTCGGCCTGTTCTTGCTCTTGCCGGTTTCGTCGCCGCCTCTCTCGGCGTGGCGCCCGGCCCGGCCGCAGCGCTGCAGATCGCGAGCGGCGAGAAATATGTCGCGATGGGCAGTTCCTTCGCCGCCGGTCCGGGCGTCGGCCGCCGGGCGGAAGGCAGTCCGTCCCTCTGCGCGCGATCGGCCGACAATTATGCGCACCTGATCGCCCAGCGGCACCAACTGCAGCTCGTCGATGCGAGCTGCTCGGGCGCCACCACGCTCGATATCCTCTACAAGCGCCAGTACGGCGTGCCACCGCAGATCGAGGCGGTCGACGCAGCAACCCGGCTCGTGACGATCACGATCGGCGGCAACGACGTCAGCTACATGGCGAACGTCATCGCCTCCTCCTGCCTGACGCGTGGAGGCGGCGCGGCACGCTGCCGCGCGACCGCCGACGCCGACGTCGAGCGCGTGTTCACCGAGCTGGAGGCCCGAATGACGGCGGTGGTGGATGCCACGCGCGGCCGGGCGCCCAATGCGACGATCGTGCTGGTCGATTATTTCACCATCGTGCCGGAACACGGGGGCTGCCCGAACCTCATGCCACTGAGCGATGCGCAACTGCGGGGAGCGGCGACCGTGGCGAAGCGACTGGCCGAGATCACCGCGCGCGTCGCCGAGCAGCGTCATGTCAGGCTGGTCAAGCTGTCGGCCGCATCGGCCGCGCACAACGTCTGCTCGCGCGATCCGTGGATCCTGGGCTTCGAGCCGCACAACACCTCGCCCGATTTCCGCTTCCCGCCTTATCACCCCAATATCGCAGGCATGATCGGCGCGGCCGACACGATCGATCGGGCGCTGTTCCCGCCGCGCTGAGACTCATCGCGGCAGGCGATAGTCCAGCTTCGCAGAGCCGTTGGCGGGCAGCGTGAGATTCCACGTCTGGATGCCGTCGATCCGCTCCAGCGGAGTGCTGGCATCGGCGTAGGCTTGCTCACCCGCCGTACCGATCGCGATCTCGATCTTGATCGGATAGGCATTGGCGTTGGTGACGCTGACATGCCGGTCGCGCCCCTGCACCGTCTGATCGACGAGGATCTGGCGACTGATGCCGGCGGTCAGTCGCGCTTTCTCGCCCTTGGCCGTGTCGCCCATCGTACCCAGGCCGAGCAGCAGCTTCGTATCGCCGCGCGGCTGGTACAGCGTCGTCGTGCCCGCCGGCAGCGGGATGCCGAGACCGCTCTTCTCCTCGTTGCGCATCCTGAGAACCGCCGACGCCGCAGCGCCGTTCACCGCCGCCCAGCTATAAAGATGAGCCCGGTAAACCTTCTCGAACGCGACGCGATGCTGGACCAGCAGCGCCACCTGCTTCTGCCCGTTCGCTGAGACATCGACGGTCTCGGGCACCCGGTAGAGCTTCAGGTCGCCCAGATCCTCGGGAGGAGGTGGCGGCGGGGGCGGTGGAGGCGCCGGTGCGAGAGGAGCCATCGCCGCGAACCGGCGCGCGCCCGTCACTACGATGTCATAAGCCTCCGCCATTTTCGGAGCGCGGCTATAAGGCTCGATCACCGGCAGATCGGACGTGGTGGTGCCGAGCGGATAGCAATGCAGTTCGAGCTTTGCCGCCCGCGCCGCGATCTCACGGATATTCTGGCGCTCGATTCGCCCGGCGACCGCCTGCACGTTCGCGTCCGGAAACGCCTGCGCATTGGAATTGGCGAGCGTCAGCCATGCAAACAGATCGAGCGAACCGCCGCCCGGCGCGACATTCGCGACATAGCTCGCGCTCCAGTCGAACCCGCTCGCGAGGTAGGATAGGCTGACGGTCGCGTCCGTTGCATGGGGGCTGTGGGTCAGCACGCTCAGCACCGGTTTCGCGGACAGTCCTTCCGGAACGCCGTCATAGCGTGGGCTTTCGCCCAGCGCCGAGCAGCCCAGCGTCTCGATCCCGCTCTCGGTCCGCAGCACCACCCCTTGCGCCGGGCCGGCGACGATGGTGGCGCGCTCTTCGCTGACCTTGCCGGTCTTGGGATCGGTCCGGCGCAGCGTCACCTCGCGGCCGAGCGTGCCGTCGATCAGCGCGGCGGGGGAGAGCAGCCGCGCATCCCGGTTCTTCTCGATCGTGCCGCCGGGCAGGCCGGTGATGATCGCGCTCGCCGGGATGATCCCGTCCACCACGCCCTCGAACCGCAGCACGGCATCGCCGGCCGGCACATGGATGCGGCGCGTCTCCGTCACCAGCGCGAAGCCGCCCAGCCAGCGCAGGTCCATCGCCTGCTCTCGGCCTCGCGAGGGATCGCGGTATATGGTCAGCGAGACATGTCTCCGGCCACGAGGATCACCTGCTTCGTCCGTGTATCAACGGATCGCCGCGACAATCACCCCATGGATAAACATCAAAATCGCGTTTCTGATGTCGCGGTGACGGCGGTCTTTCCGTTGGGCGGCACCGGCGCCTGCCAGAGCGAGGTGTTGGCGTCACTCCGTTCGCTCTTCTCGCTCTCGGAGGTGATGTCGGTATCGGTCCACCATGTCGTGACGCTGTCCTGCGAGGTTTCCATCGAGTTGCGGCGATCCTTGGCATTGTTGACCTTGTTCCGCATCGCGTTCTGCCAGCAATCGGAGGAAAGCTGCGTCCTCTCGATCACGGCGGGCTACACATTCGAGTCAGAGGCATCGCCGGTGCGGATCAGCTTATCGTAAACCTGCAGCGTATGGTCCATCCGGTTCTCCCCAATGAACTGCAGCTGGTCGAACGCATCGCGCATGTAGACGCGCACCGTGCCGGCCGGCAGCGCATCGCCGAGGCCGCCCTTCGCGGCATGGAGAAATTTCAGCACGCTGGATGCGCTCTCCGGTTGATCGGCACCGTCGTTCCACTGCGCGTGATAGACGTAGCCGCTGGTCGCGGGAGCACCCTTCACGTCGAGGAAGCTCACCTGCTTCGTCTGTTTATCGGCGATGGTCGTGCGTTCGGGCAGTGGATAGAGATAGAAATCGCCCAACTGCTCGCGTGCCGCCGTCTCTGTGCCGGCCCGGCGTAGTGGCGGCACCGCGGGGCGCGGCCGATAGAGATTCGGGTTGGCATTATCGTCCCCGGACCCGACCTCGCCCGCCACCAGCAATGTCTTGGCGTTGTAGAACGAGGTGCCGCTGGTGTTGCGCAGCGTCACCCAGCCCTGAACGTCGATCGTGCCGGCCTTCTCATCGAACAGCGCGACGTAATCGGCACTCCACCCCAGCCCGCCGGAGAGATAGGACAAAGTCACCGGCCGGGTGCCGGCCCGCTTGCTGTCGAGGCTGACCGACAGCGTCGGCCGGGCGCGCAGACTGTCCGGCACCTTGTCGAAGATCGCGCGGACCGGCAGGCCATCGTCGCGCAACACCTCGATCTTGTCGCCGACCTGCAGCACCACGCCGCCGTTGACCGCGAGTACCTTCGCCCGTTCGCGCGTCTCCGCGCCGGTGCCGGGATTGGTGCGGACGAGCGTGATCGTCTCGCCGACCGCCTTCTGCATGAGGCTGGAGGGGCTGAGCAGATCGTAATCGAAATTCTGCTCGATCACCGTCGCATCCGGCGCTGCGAGGCCGACCGTCTCGGGCCGGATCGCGGCGGACACATCGGCGAAGGCCTGCCGCGTGCGGCCAGAGGGCAAGTCGAGCCGACGAACGTCCTGCACCAGCGCGAGGTCATTGGTATAGATGGTGACGGAGAGGTCGCCCTGCGCGGTGCCGCCCGCACCCGGCGGGCTTTGCGGCGCGGACTGCGCCCATGCGATCGAGGGAAGCAGAACCAATCCGGCCAAAACCGCTGCACGCATACGCCTCTCCCTGTCTTTGGAAGATCATGACTCAATTCGATGACGAAACAAGATGCGCCGCCGAAACGATGATCATTTCCTTTTAAGGATCCGCAGATTAGGGTGTGTTCGTTGCCGCGAAGGAGGTGGACGTGAAACCGGTCGCAGCGCTGCCCCTCACCCACAGCTGGCCTCTCTTCGAGTGCGCGCAGCAGTTCGAGCTGGGCACGACCTTCGACGCTGGCATCATGGCCGAGTTGCCCATTTCCTGTGCCATCGGGCGTTGGGAATGCGATCTGCGCGACAATCGGCTCACATGGTCGTCCGCCGTCTACGATCTGTTCGGCCTGCCGAAACACGCGCCGCTCGTGCGCCGCGAAACCCTGCCGATCTACACGGAGGAATCGCGCGTCGTGATGGAGCGGCTGCGCGCCTATGCCATCCGCCATCGGCGCGGCTTCACGCTGGATGCAGAGCTTCGACCCGCCGATGGCGGCACGCGCTGGATGCGCCTGATCGCCGCGCCGATCGTCGAGGACGGGCGCGTCGTTCGTATCCACGGCATCAAGCGGGACATCTCCCACCAATATCCCTGATGCCCAGCGCCATTGCACCACGCCCGCTTTTCGTCTTGAATATCGTATAATCGGTTCAGGACAGGGCAGACGATGATCAAGGGACTGTTGCTTTTCGCCTCCGCGCTCACGGCCCCCGTCGCAGCCTTCGCGGCGCCCGCGCTGGACGCTCCCGCCGCCAAGGCGAAGATCGATGCCAGCCTCACCAAGACCTATCCGGACCTCGAAGCGCTCTACAAGGATCTCCATACCCATCCGGAGCTGGCCTTCCACGAGACCCGCACCGCAGCGCTGCTCGCCGCCCGGATGCGCAAGCTCGGCTTCACCGTGACCGAGCATGTCGGCAAGACGGGCCTCGTCTCGCTCTACAAGAACGGCGCCGGCCCCACCGTGCTGGTCCGCACCGAGCTGGACGCGCTGCCGGTCGAGGAGAAGACCGGCCTGCCTTATGCCAGCACGGTCAAGACGATCGGCGAGGATGGCAAGGAAACCTTTGTCGATCACGCCTGCGGGCATGACAGCCACATGGCGTGGTGGATCGGCACCGGCGAAGGCGCTGCTGGCGATGAAGGAACAGTGGCACGGCACGCTGATGTTCATCGCCCAGCCCGCCGAGAAGATCGTCGCGGGCGCCAAGGCGATGCTGGCGGACGGGCTCTATTCCCAATTCCCCGAAGCCCGATTACGGCTTCGCCGCCCATGTCGATCCCAGCCCGATCGGCACGGTGAAGGTGAAGCAGCGCGTCGTCACGTCGGCCTCCGACACGATCCTGATCACCTTCAAGGGCGTCGGCGCGCACGGTTCGATGCCCGACAAGAGCATCGATCCGATCATCGAGGGCGCGCACTTCGTCGACGACGTGCAGACGGTGATCAGCCGCCAGAAGGATCCGCAGAAGTTTGGTGTGGTGACGGTGGGTTCCTTCCATGCCGGCACCGTCGCCAACATCATATCGGACCATGCCGACCTGCAGCTGACGCTGCGCTCCTACGATCCGGACGTGCGCAAGGTGCTGAACGACGGCGTGGTGACGACCGCCAACGCCGTGGCGATGATGGCGCATGCCCCCGCCCCGGACATCAAGCACCCGTTCGCAGCGGACCCGGTGTTGAACGACAGCGCGCTGGCGGCCGACAACGCCGCGATCCTGAAGACGGCATTGGGCGATGCCAATGTCGATCTCGTGCCGGAAACCAAGCCCGGCTGGACGGCCAGCGAGGATTATTCTGAACTGGTCAACGCCGGCATGCCGCACTCGGTCTATTTCAGCATCGGCGGCTACGCGCCTGAGACGATCGCGAAATACAAAGCAGAAGGAAAACCCCTTCCCGTGAATCACTCGCCCTTCTTCGCGCCAGTGCCCGAACCGACGATCCGGACCGGCGTCGAGACCCTCACGCTGGCCGTCCTCAGCGTTGCGGGGGCCAAGTGAGCATGATCCTCGCCCTCGCGATGGCCCTGCAGGCCGCAACACCCGCCGTTTCCGCTCCACCCAAGCCTATCGCAACTCAAGCCTCGAAATGGCCGGCACACGAGGCGGACTATATCGTCCGTAACTTCCGCTTCCGCTCGGGCGAGACGATGCCGGATGTGCGGATCCACTACACCACGCTCGGCCAGCCGCACCGCAACGCGAAGGGCGAGATCGACAATGCGGTGATGGTGCTCCACGGCACCGGCGGCAGCGGACACCAGTTCCTCTCCCCGCAATTCGCCGACCAGCTTTACGGGCCTGGCCAACCGCTCGACATCCGCAAATATTGGGTGATCCTGCCGGACAATATCGGCCACGGGCAATCGTCCAAGCCCTCTGACGGGCTGCGGATGAAATTCCCGCGTTACGATTATGCCGACATGGTGGAGCTGCAGCACCACCTGCTCGCCGATGGGCTCGGCATCGCCCATGCCCGGCTGATAATGGGCACCTCGATGGGCTGCATGCACGCCTTCGTCTGGGGCGAGACCTATCCGGATTACGCTCGCGCGCTGATGCCGCTGGCCTGCGAACCGATCGAGCTGGCCGGGCTCAACCGCATGTGGCGGCAGATGATCATCGATGGGATCGAGGCCGATCCGGCCTGGGACGGCGGCGACTACAAGACGCAGCCACAGGAAGGATTGCGACTGGCGGAATCGATCCTGGTCATCGCCGGCTCGGCGCCGCTCAACTGGCAGAAGCTCTATCCGAAGCGCGATCAGGCGGTGGCCTTCGTACGCGATCGGATCGGCAAGGGCATCACGAGCCTCGACGCGAACGATTTGATCTACCAGGTCGATGCCTCGCGCACCTACGATCCCTGGCCCAATCTGGAGAAGATCACCGCGCCAATGATGTGGCTCAATTCGGCCGACGACTTCATCAACCCGCGCAACTTCCCCTATCCGCAGCAGGCGGTGAAGCGGATGCCAAACGCCCGTTTCCGCCTGATCCCCGAAACGGACGACACGCACGGCCACGGCACCCATACCTGGGCGGTCAACTGGAAGGCCGATCTCGCGGACCTGCTCAAACGGACGGAATGAAGCTTACGGCGCGGGGGCGTGCGCCTCGTAGCTGGAGACATGATTCATCGCGATCACCCAGCGCCCGCCGACTTTGCGAAACAGGCGGGTGTTGATCCCCTCCTGCGGGTGATCGGGGCGTTCGAGATGATAGTGGCCGACCAGCATGGCCGCGTCCGGCGCCAGCACATCGATCTTCATGTCGTAGAAATGGAGCGTGCCGCGCCGTTCCGGCGCCCCGCCATAATCGCGGACGTAATGATCGAGCGTTCCCTGCCAGTCGGCCTGCATCTTGCCGCCTGACACGAACACCACGCCGGGGTTTTGGAAGCCCGCCATATAGCCCTTGAAATCGCCCCGGTTCCACGCCCCCTCCATGTCGGACACGGTATGGAGAATGGCGGCCCGCATCGGCTCAGGATCGGGCACGCGCGCAGCGAGCGGCGTGGCCGCCAATGCCACGGACGCGATGGCGGCAACATATCTCACGGGCGGTTCTCCATATCCTGAGGGCGCATCAGGCCGATCGACGCCAGTATCATACCGGCCAACGGCAGACAGACCACGACCCATTCCATCCTTCCCGCCGGCATGACGGCATGCTCTCCCACGAAGCCGGTCAGCGCCATCATCCAGCCAAGCAACGCGGCCGCCACGCCATCGGCGATCCGCTGCAGCAACTCGGCAATCGCATAGAGCAGCGCGTCCATGCCCCGCCCCGTCTCACGGCCCACCCGCTCGACTTCCGCCGGCAGCAGCGACCAGAAGCCGAAGAATAGCCCGGATGCGCCGATCTGGAACAGGATGAACGACGCCCGCGACAGGACCGGAAGTGACGGCAAGGCGATCATCGCGATCGCACCCAGCAGACAGCTGGCCCCCCATTGCGCCCGATGGCCGAACCGCGCGGCACCAGCCATCCAGACCGGCACCGACACCACCCCCGCCACCCCCATCAGCGAGAGCGTCGCGGCCGTCCCCCCATCATCGTGCATCACGTAGTGGAAGAAGAACGGCACGGCGCGGGAAAGTGCCGACATCGCGGCCACGCACCCGCATATGCCGAGGTTGAGGCGGAGGAAACGGCCATCCCGCACCAGCAGAGCCAGCGCGCTGCCGAAGCCGGATAATCCCGCTCCACGCTGGATCGACGGCGAACTCGACCCGGCTGCACTCACCACCAACAGCAAGGGCGTCGCGATCAGCCCGGCGATCAGCGCGATGGCCGCATATCCGAAACCGCTCGCCCACTCGACCGCGTGCCGGGTGCCCAGCGCGACCGCACCCGCCGCCGCCGCCCCGAAAAGCATGCGCATGCCCGCGATCCGCGATCGATCGGCCTGCACGCTGGAAACCCGCACCGTGAGCGCGGCATAGGGAATACTCACCGCCGCATAGAGCGTGCGGAACAGGATCTGCGCCACCAGCGCGAACCAGCCCATCGCCGTTCCGGCCAATGGCATCGGCCAGTAGAGCAGCAGGAATGCAACCGCGAGCGGAAGCGCCGAGATCCGCATGAGGAGACGTTTGTCGGTGCGATCAGCCGCCAGCCCCACCACCAGACCGACGGCGCCATCCCACAGGGACGCCGCCAGCGTGATCGCCCCCGCCGTCGCCACCGGCACGCCGAGGACAGTGGTGGTGAAAAACAGCAAATAGAAGCTCTGGCTCTGCCAGTAGAGGTTGCAGGCGAAATCGCCGCTCGCGAACAGGATGCTGCGCGGCCAGCCGATCCGCGATGCCGCCGGTGCGGTCACCTCAGCCGATCTGGACGAACAGGTTGGCAGTCAGCCGCCCCGCAAGTGGATCGGCGCTGAGTTCCATGTCCGGCGCGATGATCCCCGAATGGAGCAGCGCGCCGCGATAGATGACGAGCCGATCCGCCACGCCTTCGACGATGCCGATCTGCTCGTAATAGTCGTCCGACGCGCGGATATAACCCAGGGCAGCCTCTGCCGCCGGCCGGGCCGCCGCGACGAAGGCCTCGACATTGCCCTTGCCGACCACCTCGATACCTGTCGCTCGCTGCCGGTAGAAGGCCGTCCCCGGCGTGTCCGACAGGTAATGGAGCAACGCGAGATAGCCCGGATCGAGGGAATCGAAATGCGGCGCGCGCTGCGCGGGCGAGAGCGCCGACGGCTGCGCCGTCACCATCGAGAAGCTCGCCTCCAGCACATCGAAACGCGCCGCGTCGAAGCCGCCGCCGATGAAGGGCGACGCCTGGCGCAGCACATGTTCGACATAAGCGAGCGCCGGCCGGTCCGACACCTCGATGATCCGGCGGAGACCCGGATAGTAATTGCCCCGGCTCGCCGGAAAAGGCGCCATCGCCGCAGCGATCGCGCGGATCTCCGGCAGGCGGCCGGTGAAGCCGTCCACGACCACCACCGGATGCCGGCCTTCTCCCACGTGGCGCAACTCGGGCTTCATGCGAAGGCTCATGCCATCCCGCGCCGACATCGCCAAGAAGGAGCGCGGCGAAAGCCTGCGCCCCTCCCCGTCGACCGCATCAGAAGCTGTATTTCAGGCCGACCTGGAAGCTGCGCGCCGGCGGATTGCCGGTGAAGCTGTTCTCGATGCGCGGCGCAGGCGTGCCCGAACCGGCACCCCATGCCGAATAGTCCCGGTTCAGCGTGTCGAACACGTTGAACACCTCGGCATCGACGGTCAGTTCATGCCCCCACGGCGTCTTGAACTTCTTCTCCAGCCTCAGGTCGAGATCCTTGTAGGCGAAGGGATTCTTCGGCCAGTAGACGCCGCCCAGATTGACGATGCAGCACGCGTTTTCCGGCGGATTGGCGGGGAATTTCACCGATCCGAACGACGGGCCGCTGGCAAACGTGCCGGTCGCCGAGAACTTGATGTCCCAGGGCAGGCGCACGATGCCGGTGGCCACGATGCGATACTTGTCGATGCCGGCGACATTCTGCCAGCCGAACTGCGTCATGTTCGGGCCGGAGAAGAACTCGTCCGCCCCCTGCTCCAGCGCCGCGTTCGATTTGGCGTCGGACAAGGTGCCAGACAGCGTGAAGCCCCAGCCGTCCTGCTCGCTATAATCCTTGTTCAGCGTCAGGTAGATCGCGTCGTAATGCGCCTTTCCTGCAAAGGAGCCGATGTTGAGCTTGCCGTTGAAGCCGGGAAGCTGGCCCGCAGCCGGGAAGCTGTCCTCGACCCAGCCGTCACCCTGCGAGGTGTAGGTGCCGTCCGGCAGGCGATTGCCGCGCACATACGCGAAGATATGGCGGGATTCATTGTGCGCGAAGGTGATCGCCGCCTGAATCTTGCCGAAGCGCTTGCGGATGCCGAAATCATACTGATCCGTGTAGGGAACCTTGGTCTTGTTCGGCAGCAGCCAGACATTGCCGCCCTGAGACAAGACGCCGGAGCGCGC
>BACX01000536.1 GCA_000333335.1 Sphingomonas-like bacterium B12
ATCAGGAAGTGCGACAGCGGAATGGCATCGCCCCGGCGCATGACCGCCCGCCCAGCTCGCTCCTCGCGTGTCGCGACGCAAAGCCGGCCGGAAGACCGACCACTGCCCGGCATCGTCCACGAACAGGAAAGGTTTCTCCCTGATCCGGGGCGCGGTGGGGATAGTGGTGTAGGGCGGATCGGGAAAGCTGGTCACCGGTGCGCCATCGACGCCGACGAACATCATGTTCCAGTTGGAGCCTTGCCAGCCGCCGATCGTGCTGCCGCGCGTGAGCCACTGCTGCTGCGTACCCGATTGGATCGTACCGTGAATGTTGCTGTCGGCGAGGAAACCGCCGCTCGACCAGCCGCCGTCGTCGAGGATCAGATCGCCATCGAGATCGACCCGGCGATAGGGCGCGGCCTGCGACACCGCCCAGCGATCCATCCCGTCCGGCGGACTGACCGCCAGATTTTCGACGCCGCGCCAGAAATTGACCAGCGCCATGCCGTGATTCCAATCCGCCTCGGCATGAACATGGCCAGCGATCCGCACATCGCCGGGTCGCCGGCCCAATCCGGCCACCTGGGTGTAGAAACCGACATTGACGTCGAACGCATAGCGGCCTGGCTTGAACAGGATCGCATGGCGCCCGTCACCGAACTGGGCCGTCTCCTGATCGCGGAAGATCGCATCGATCCGTTGCTGCACAGCCTCGCGGGGCATCGATGGATCGACCAGCAGGACATTCGGGCCGAAATCGGGATCACGTGTCGCCCCCAGCCCTTCCGCGAGCAGCGGCGACGTGCCGGCCATAGCCGCCGCACCACCGATCCGCCCGATGAAGCCGCGTCGGTTCATTCCGGAAGCCATCTCATCTCTCTCCTGTTTCGCCGGTCGTTCGCCGGCTTTCGTAGGTCAGGGCATCTTCGTGCCGAGCGAGGCCTCCAACGCGCGATACCAGTCCGCCCGGTTCCAGCGCACGCGATACGCGTCGTCGGCGCGCGCGATCCGCGCTGCATCCTGCGTGCCGAGGATCGGGATAGGCCGCGCGGGATGCGCCATCAGCCAGGCATAAGCGGCGGCGGCGCGATCCACGCCCGCCGTCTCGGCCGCGGCATCGAGCAATGCTGCGACCGCGCGATCGCGCTCGCTCTCCGGCTTCATCAGTCGCCCACCGCCGATCGGCGACCAGGCGAGGACCGCCATATCGCGCTCCATCGCCTGATCAAGCACGCCGTCGAACATCGGCGCGACGTAGAGCGGGGACAGTTCCGGCTGCTGGCTGACGATCGGCACCGGCAGGAACCGCGCCAGCGCCTGCACCTGTGCCGCGCTGTGGTTCGAGACGCCGATCGCCCGGATCTTGCCCGCCTGCCGCGCATCGTCGAGCGCGCGTGCCGCCTCCTCGGGATGGGTCAGCAGATCGGGACGATGGATTTGATAGAGATCGACGCGGTCGACGCCCAAGCGACGGAGCGAATCGTCGAGCGCCTGCCCCAACCATGCCGCGCGGGAATCGTAGGGCACGCCCGGGCGGATGCCGCCTTTGGTCGCGAGCACCATCCGGTCGCGAGCTCGGGCGCCTCCCGCAAACACGCCCAAGCAAAGTCTCCGACGCGCCGAAGCCGTGATGCTCCCCGTAGATGTCGGCGGTGTCGAGCAGCGTGATCCCGGCCGCCAGCGCAGCCTGGACGAGGCGCCGGGCACCGGCGACGTCGTCCCCGTAGAAGCGCCACATCCCCCACGCGATCGAGCTGACTTCGATCCCGCTGCCCCCCAGCGGCCGGAATCGTGCGGGCGGCTCGATGAAATCGGACAAGGCATCCTCCACTGACAACGCTGTACTTATGCGCGGCTTGTACGACATCCGCGCGCGCTGCCAAGGGGCTGGCATCTGCAGCGCGCTGCAGGCATGGTTCGGGCGTGAAGACGCTTATCGATCCCGATCACGCGCTGGCCGACGGTCTCGCGACGCTTCGCACCGAATATCAGGTTCCGACGGATTTCCCTTCAGCCGTGATCGCCGCCGCGACCGATGCTGCGCAAAAACCGCTGACGGAGCATATCGATCGCAGGACGATACCGTTCGTCACACTCGATCCGGCCTCCTCTACCGATCTCGATCAGGCTCTCGCGATCGAAGCTGCGGGGAACGATCTGCTGCTCCACTACGCGATCGCCGACGTCGCTTGGTTCGTCGATGACGGCGGCGAAATCGATCAGGAAGCCTGGCGGCGCGGCGAGACCCTTTACCTGCCCGACGGCAAAGCGAGCCTCTATCCGAAGCTGCTGAGCGAGGGGGCGGCCAGCCTGCTCGCCAATGTCGATCGCCCGGCGGTGATCTTCACAGTCCGCGTCGCGCCTGATGGCCTGGCGTCGCTGGACGGGGCCGAGCGCGCGGTGATCCGCTCCACCGCGAAACTCGCCTACGAAACGGTGCGGCCGGAGGATCTGCCGCAGGGCTTTGGCGAACTCGCGCGTCGCATCTCCGCCGCCGAGGACGCGCGGGGAGCCGCCAGGGTCGATCCACCCGAACAGGAAGTCGCACCCGATGCGAGCGGGACGCTGCGACTGATGTTCCGCCCCCGCCTGCCCGCCGAGGATCAGAATGCGGCGCTTTCGCTCGCCACCAACCTCGCCGTCGCGACGCTGCTGCTCGATCACAGGACCGGGCTGTTCCGCGTTATGGCTCCGCCCGACGCGGCCGCCACCCAGCGCCTGCGCCACAGCGCCGCTGCCTTCGGCCTCGACTGGCCGAAGGACAAGACGCTCGACCAGTTCAGCCGGACTCTCGATGCCGGAGACCCCAAGCAGGCGGCTTTCATGCTGGCCGTTCGCCGTGCCGGATCGGGCGCGTCCTACGCCCCCTATCGCGACGGCGTGACGCCCTGGCATGCGGCGATGGCGGCGACCTATGCGCAAGCGACCGCTCCGCTTCGCCGGCTCGCGGATCGCTATGTGGTTCGCGCCGCACTGGCGGTGGCCAGCGGCCAGCCGGTTCCGCCCGCCGTGCTGGACGCGTTCGAGAAACTGCCCGCGGTGATGGCGAAGGCCGATGCGCGCGCCGGCCAGATCGAGCGCGCGGTGATCGATCTCGCCGAGGCGGCATTGCTCAACGGCCGTGAGAACGAAACCTTCGCCGCGCGCGTGATCGATGCCGACGATCGCGGTGGCCGGGTCCAATTGTGCGACCTGCCCGTCGTCGCGCGCGTGGACGGCATCGGCATGGAGCCGGGCGCGCCCGTCACACTCCGCCTGACGGGCGTCGATCTCGGCAAACGCAGCGTGCGATTCGCGCAGGCTTAATTCGACACTGCCGAATTGCTCGTGTAGCGGTCTTTCATGGGCAGGCGATCGGATCATAGCCGCGAAGAGCTAGAGAGCTGATCATCGCAGAAGGGCATCGCCATATGCCCGAGGTGGGCTTCGCCCGCTCCTCGGCGCGCGAGGTCGCCAAGCGGATCGGCTATACGATCGGCACGCTCTACAACGTGTTCGGCAGCTACGATCGCATGGTGCTGGCGATCAACACCCGCACGTTCGAGCTTTGGGCGGAGCATCTGCGCCAGCTTCTCACAGAAACGCGGGAAGATCCGATCCGCACGCTTGTAGAGGCTTATTTCAGCTTCGCGCGGGACAATCGCAACGCCTGGATGGCGATCTATGACCACCGGCTCCCGCCCGAAGTGGCCATGCCCGAAGAGGAGGCCGCGCAGCGCGGCGTACTCACCGAAATCGTGACGCGCGAGGTCGCCGCCGTGCTGCCGGAGGAGTCGGCCGAGACAGTGGTGGGCCTCGCCCGCTCGCTGATCGCCACGGTGCACGGCCATTGCCTGTTCGCGCTCAATGGCACCTTCGCGCTGATGGGCGAGGAGCATCCGCTCGACATGGCGCTGGCCCGCGTCCGCGAGTCGATCGCGGCTACACAGGGCTAGGCCCCACCCACCGCCCGATCGACGGCGCCCACCTCCCCTCCAGAATCATCAAGTCGAGTCCCCAATTTGTGGACCCTCGATCGTGGCACCACAGCCTGCCGACTTGAGAGCGGCGCTCGGCCGGACGGATAGTGCACCCCGCAAGTGACGAGCCTGCCCGGCCGCCGGTCGGACCCATCGAGGAGGAGCAGCCATGGACCGCTATGAGGAATCGATGTTCGATGACCTCGCCTTCGACGAAGCCGACGACAGCTTCGACGAATATGACGAGGCCGACAGCTACGATGAGGGTGACGACGGTTTCGATGAGGCCGACGACGGCTTCGACGAGGCGGACGAAGGCGACGCCGCCGACGAATATGACGACACCGCCGCCAGCTTCGACGAGTTTGACGAAGGCGACGACGGCTTCGATGAGAGCGACGACGGCTTCGACGAGGAAGCGTTCGACGAACTGATCGCCCAGGCGCTCGGCGCCGAGGACGCCGATGAATTCTTCGGCAAGATCGCCAGGGGCCTGCGCGGCGCGTTTTACGCGGTGAAGAAGGCGGCGCCGACGATCGGCAAGATCGCCCGCACCATCGCGCCGATCGCCAGCATGATCCCCGGCGTCGGCACGGCCGTCGGCAGCGTCGCCAATGTGGTCGGCAAGCTGATGGCGGACGAGGCATCCGAAGACGAGGCGCTCGATGCCTTCGCCGAACTCGCGGTGCGCAACCCCGCCGCGCGGCCGGTGCTGGCGGGCCTCGCCGCGCGCAAGGTGCTCGGCGCCCGCGCCGCGCACATGCCGCTCGCCCAGCGGCGGCAGGCGGTGCGGATCATCCGAGCGGCCACCAGCCAGCTGGTCCGTCGTGGCGGCCCGACCGCGGTTCGTGCCCTGCCCCGCATCGCGCGTAGCGTGAAGCGCACGGCAGTCGCCCGTCGCACGCCGGCGGTCGCCCGGCCCCGCGTGCTCGCCAGCACCGCGCGCCGTGTGATCCAGCGCAACCCGCGCCTGCGCCAGCAGCTCACCCGCCCGCTCGCGACGGGCCGACGTATCCTCAGCCGCGTCGGTGGCCACGGCCACGGACATCCTCATGGCTGGGGCGTGTATTATGGTGGCGGCCCGCGTACCGGGCAGAATGTCGGCGGATGGGGCGGCTACACCCACTATCCGCACGGCGGACACGGGCAGGGCAGCGACCACCGCCGTATCCGCACGCGCGGCCCGGTGATCATCTCGATCCGGCCCCGCTGAGTCACGGCGTTCAAGCCGAAGGACAGGCACCATGCGCAGCCCTAACCCGACCGATCGGTTCCTCGACCGCAAGTTCCTGGCCCTGAAGGCCCGGGCCGGCCGGTTGCTGGAACTGACCCCGCGCCGGGTGGGACTGCGACCTCAGGATCTGCCCTACGCCCCCTCCCGCGCCCACTTCACCGCCGCCAACAAGCGGCTCGCGAAGATCGGCGTGACGATCGCGGGCCGCATCGCCCATACCGAGGCGGCCCGCGATCGCTCCGACCCCAACCAGAGATTGACCGCGATGGCTCTGATCGAGCGCGAGGTGGACCGGGCGCGGCGGACCTTCGGCATGCTGTTCGAGATATTCAGCCAGCGCGGATCGGATTTCGCACCGGCACTCGCCGCTCACGACGTGATCGCGGCGGACTGCTACGCCGCCGTGCGCGCCGTACTGCCGGACATCTTCGACGGCCCCATGCTGAAGCCGCTCACCTACATGGAGCACGGCTTCTCGCCCGCCACCCAGCGGCGCGGCGTCGCACTGAGCCGCCTGCTCGGCGACCTCAATCCCTTCCCGGTGATCCGCATCCCGTGGGACCGCGACAATCCCTGGCAGCCGGTCTTCCTGCACGAAGTCGCGCACAATCTGCAGGCGGACATGGGGTTGTGGCAGGAGAACGCCACTGCGCTCTCCAACCGGCTGGCGACCGAGCGCTTCGATCCGCTGGTGATCAGCATCTTCCGCCGCTGGCACAAGGAGATATTCGCCGATCTCGCGGCCCTGCTGCTCGGCGGCACGGCGTCGGCCTGGGGGATGATGGATTTCCTCGCCCACCCCGGCACCCGCGCGCTCACCTATCGCCCCGGCGGCGCCCATCCGACCGGCTGGTTCCGCGCGCTGATGCTCGCCGAGATGCTGCGCCGCATGGGCTTCGCCGAAGAGGCCGGTACCGTCGAGCGCGTGTGGAAGCGCCTCTACGATCCGGCGCGCGGCCATCGCCTGCCGCCGATCCTGCTCGCCGCCACGCCGCGCGCGATCCCGTCGGTGATCGACGAAATCGCCTACCAGCCGCGCCGCAACTTGGCACAGCACGCGCTGGCCGACGCCATCCCCTTCACCCGGCAGGACGAGGCGCGCATCCGCCGCGCCGGCATCGGCATCGCCGCCGGTCGCCTGCCCCGCGATCTTCCGCCGCGCTTCTACGTCACCGCCAGCCGCGTCGCGCTCGACGCCGGCGGCGATCCGCGCGTCGTTTCCGCCCTCGTGATCGGCCATCTCGCCGGTCTCCACACCCAGCGGGAGTCGGCGCACCGCCTCGCCCCCGCAGCGCTTGCAGCATGAGGTGATCGACCATGCCCGAAGCCACTGCCCCCCTCGCCAGCCGCTCGCCGCAGTCCATCGCGGTGGACAATCTGCTGCGCCGCGAACTGCGAATCGCCGATCCCAAGGATCCGGCCCAGATCGCGCAGGGCCTGCTCTCCCGCTACCCCGACACGCTCGACCAGATGCGGCGCGAGCGTGAAGGCATCAACTACGGCGCACCCGAGACCCGCGTCGCGCCGCCGAGCAGCGGCGCGGGAGCCTCGGCCACCGAGCTGGCGTTGGCGCAGGATGACCTCAACCGCGATATCGCGACACTCACCAACTCGTCCGAGCTCAAGGAGATCGACGTCGAGCTGAAGGGCTGGGGTCGTGCCGTCCGCCAAGCGGCAAGCGATGGCCTCGCGGCGGCCAGCATGGCGCTCGACATCGTGCAGAGCGACCGCGCCATGGCCGCGCGCCGGGTTCTCGGCGACTATGCCCGCATGGCCCGCTACGTCGGCAGCCTGTCGGCGGACACCGGACCGTTCTTCCGCCGTTTCGCGCAGAGCTGCGACGTGATGGCTTCGCTGATCCTCGTCGGCATCGGCGAGGGGCTGGCCGCCAACGGCATCACGCGCGGCACCGCCATGATCCGCGTCTCGGCGAGCGAACTCCAGTCGCGGCGCAACGCGGTGATGCAGGCGTTCCGCACGCTGACCGGCACCGGCCTGGTACCTCAAGGTCAGGACGAATATCCGCGCGGGCTGGAGGCCTATCGCATCCTCACCCGCCAGCTGGAAATGGCCGGCCAGTCGGATCTCCGTACCCTGCTTGACGAGGCGTCGCTCGCGTCCGAGCTGGACCAACTCGTCGACCTCGCGGTCGGCGCGACCAGCGGCGGCCTGCGCGAATTGACCACCGCATCGACCATCGTCGTGGATCGCCTCGGCCGCCTTGTCGATGCCTGCCGCGCCTACGACCTGCCGCTCGGCGGCAGCGTCTCGCCGGGCACGCCGGACTCGCCGCCGATGACCTATTTCGCATCGTCGCTGCAGCTGTTCGTCGACGCCTTCACGACCACTACCGGCGGGCGCCTGCTGTTCATCGCGCGGCCTCCGATCATCGCCTACGGGCTCTACGGCATGGCCGGGCCGGACGACGCGACCGACCGCCTCATCCGCCTTACCCTTGCGCGCGGCACGATCGCCGAACAGAGCGACTGCTTCGCCTGCTGCGGCTGTGACCAGACGACGATCGCGCGCGAAGTGATGCTGGATTTCCTGCTCTACCGGATCGATCGCGCGATCGATTTCTATGCGGTCGGCTACCAGCCGCAGGGCCGTTCCGAGCCGGAAATCCGCGCGGCGTCGCTTGGCTATACCATCCAGGCCGCAGAAAGCCTGCTGTTCGGTGGCGACGTGCTCAACACTACGCTTGCCGACAACCTCGGCACGGTCGGCGATCTGATGCGCGACGGCGTCTCGATCGATCCGACGGCGGACGAACGCGCCATGATGCTGCAGGAGCTGAACAGCCACTACTGGGCGGAGCAACAGCTCGAACGGCTGGTCCAGTCGCTGAGCCTGCGCTGCTTCTCCGGCGGCTTCTTCAGCACCGCGTCGGCGCCGTCGAACGTCTGCACCGCGATCGCCAATGCGATGGCGATGCTCGGCGGACAGCCCATCCCGGCCGGCACGATCGTGATCCCGCCCGACATGTCCAGTTCGCTCGCCGCCATGGCCCACAACTGGCCGCTGCGGCGGATGGGCTGATCGAGGAGACAATCCATGACCGACCTGCAACCGAAGAACTACTTCACCGCCGCGCTGGCGACCGCCGGCTTCGAGCAGAAGGGCGTCGCCGATCAGATCTTCCAGCTTCGCCAGGCGCTGCCCAACGCCGACGCGCTGCTTACCGGGATCGACGCGATCGGCACCGCGACGCTGGACGCCGGCGCGGCGAACGTCGCCTGGCTCGGCCGCATCGCGACGATCGCGGAGATCGAACGCGTGCCCGCCCGCCGCGCGCCAACCAGCCACCTCTATCTCGGCGTCAACGTCGACGGCAGCTTCAACCACGCCTCGCACATCGGCGAGATGTTGATGAAGGCCGCGGGCGGCGACAGCCTGAAGGCGATTTCCGGCCGCAATGCCGCCAAGCGCACGCAGTTCATCCGCCGCGGCATGGAGCTGGCCGGCGAGCTTGGCCTGAGCGGGATCGGCGACCAGGATTTCGCCGACTTCTACGATCAGGCGCCGCACGTGCTCAAGAATATCGAGGAGAGCGGCGCCGCCCCGCCGGTTCCGCCATCCTCGCCCGCGCCCACCGTCGATTGAGATTTCATCCCCGGCGCCGGCAAGCGCCGCAGACGAGCAAGAAGAGGCCCATCATGGCTACCGAAGCGAACGACGTCATCAAACGGCTCTTCCAGCGTTTCTTCCGCGACGAGCTGTCCGGCCTGTCGGCGGACGAGCGGAGCGCGTTCGAGAGCCAGTTCGAGGGACGGTTCGAGGATTTGATGGCCAAGTCCTCCAGCGCCAGCGCGCCGAGCTTCGGCGATCTCACGGGCTTCGGCTCCGGCCCCGTAAAGGGCTTCGACGCATTGGCCTATCCGCTGCTGGTCAACGATTTCGACGGATCCGTCATCCCGAGCCAGCTCCACGCCTCGGCCGAGCTCTATTTCATCTATCAGATGGAGCGGATGAAGCTGTTCCAGGTGGTCAACGTGCTGCGCCGCATGTTCCAGCTCGGCCAGATCCGCATCCAGCGCGGCCCCGGCGCGCGCGGGCTCTACATTCTCGAGAAATGGCGACCGATCCGCTATTCGCGGCGCGACCGGATGATCGCCTATCGCCGGGTGTTCAACTACGGCACCGTCCCCCCGCCGGGCGGCGCGGTGGTCAACCGCAGCTTCCATTACCAGATGGTCGCCTTCATGTCGGCGATGTCGCAATACTTCCGCGACTATACGATCGGCCAGGTGATCCGGGGATCGGACCAGATCGACGACCGCCCCTTCGCGAATATCGCCTCGGTCCAGCGGATCGGCACCGACCTGCGCTTCAATCTCGATCGCGCGAGCTACGGCAACATCCTCGCGCTGACCCAGGAGGTCGGCCAGTATGTGCAGCAGATCCTCGAACTGCTCGACTCGCCCGACATCAAGAAGTCGTTCGACGCCAACACCAAGTGGGACGTGATCGAGGTCGTCTCCGAGCGGCATCTCGGCGGCCATGCCGAGCTTTCGCAGCGCGCCAAGATGGCCGAGGCGGGGCGGCGCGTGCTGCAATATATCGCCGACAACGAATTCAGCACCAACCTCGACATGGAGGTGTTCTACGCGGACACCAAGCCGATCGGAAACCAGGCCGAGGCGTGGATCGCCGCGTATCGCATGACGCCGGAAGGCCGCCGCTTCCCCGGCGTGACCGACCAGATGCGCTGGGCCGTCGGCCTGTCGCAGCGCCCGCCGACGCGCGCGGTCGCCTGAGTCAAGGGGGGCAACACCAGTAAGCGAGGGCCGGCGATGAACCAGCTTCCCATATCGGTGAAAGTCGCCCAGCGATCGGTGTCGGTCGTGGTAGACGCGAGCTTCGCCTTCTCACCGCTGGGGTTGCTCACGACCATGCGTCTCGCCCGTGTCGCACATGTCTGGTTGCCCCGCGCACTGCGCAGCATCCTCGACAACGATGCGCTCTATCGCAGGCAGCCGGGCCAGCTTGGCGCCTATTGGCTGCCTCCGGCGTCGCGTGAGGAGATACTGGAGCGGATGGCGGCGGCGCTCATCCCCTGGCAGCAGGCCTGGACCTATGGCCGCCTCTCCACGCAGGTCCACTGGATCGGCGACGCGCGCTACGAGAGCGTGATGCCCGATCGCGGCGATGGCACGATGCTGCCCCGGTTCGAAGCGTGCTGCGCAGCATTGGACAGCCGCCTGACACTGCGGCAGGCGCCGCCCTCGTCCGCTCTGGATGATTGCGCGCGGGATTCGCTAGCGCTCGCCTGCGCGCTTCAGCCCGAGCCGGTGGTGATCATCGCCGCCTGCCCCGATCGCGACGAAGAACCGGCGATCTGCGGCTATCTCGCGATCGCCGATATCGAGGCGCGCCGTCTCTCACACCCCGCTGCGGCGCCCCTGTTTCGCGATCTCGGCCTTGCCGAGGCTCTGATGCCGGTGATCGCAACCGAACAGTCTGTCGCCCTGCTCCATCTCGTCGCACCGGGCGCGCTGGCGCTGCCCGACAGCTGGAGCGACGACGACTGGTCGCTGGAGGAGATGCCCGACGAGGGCGAGGGCCTGCGCCCCTATATTTGGGATGGCGCGCTGGTGCTCTGGCAGCCCGTGGGGCTGGCCTCGTGAAGCATGTGCGCTTCCCCATCCCCGTCGAGGGGCGTGGTCTCGCCACCAATGCGCGCGAGCTGGTGATGATCACCGTCGCCGGAGAGGTCGCCCCGCCTCTGGAGAAATCAGGCCCCTACCGGATCGGGCAGGACGGCGTGCCGCGCGTGCTGCCCGGCACCGGCGGCATCGTGCTCAGCCACCGCGTCGGCGATCCGTGCGTGGGCCTCGCCGCCGATCATGTCGAGCCAGCCGTCTCGATCCGTAGCGACAGGCGCTCCGGCGGTGTCGGCGATGCGGCGAACCAGGCGCTGCAGACCTTCTCTTGCGTCGGCAATTTCGCGGTCGTCATGTCCGGCCGCGCGATCGGCAAGAAGGGGATTGTGACCGGTAAGCATGGCGGGATCGACAATGTGCTGGTCGATTTCCCGATCGAGACAATGCGGCGCATGGCGATCGGCGACAAAGTGCAGATTTATGCCTATGGCGTCGGCCTCCGGCTCACCGAACACCCCGATCTCCACGTCTTCAACGCCTCGCCGCGTCTGCTCCAGCGTTGGGGCCTGCGCATGGAGCATGGCCGGCTGCGTGCGCCCGTTACCCATGTCGTGCCGGCGCGGCTGATGGGATCCGGCCTCGGCAAGAACAATGTCGTGAAGGGTGATTACGACATCCAGATGTCGGACCCCGCCGCCGTGAAGCGGCACAAGCTCGGCACGCTGCGCTTCGGCGACATGATCGCGGTGGTCGATGCCGACAACCGCTTCGGCCGCAGCCATGCCGAAGGGTGGACGACGCTGGGCGTCATCATCCATTCCGAGAGCACCGTCGCCGGCCATGGCCCCGGCTTCGTCAGCCTCCTGAGCGGTCCCGCGAAGCGCTTCGAGCTGGTGCGCGACGCGCGCGCCAACCTCGCTAACTTCCTCAACATCCGCCCCGCCCGCGCGCCGGTCGACCGGCTGTGGCTCCCCGCCCGCGAGGCTGAGGAACGCCGCCGCGCCGCGCGTCGCCTGCAACCCGCCGGAGACCTGCCATGACCATGCTCGACCGCCTCGTCGCCCGTGAGGTCGCCAGCTTGTTCGGCACGGACGAAACTGGCTGCGGCTGCTCGGCCTGCCGCGCCGAGGCGGCCTCGCCTGCCCGGCGTCAGACACGTGGCGGTACGGGCGGCAGCGCGATGCCAGCGTGGCAGGGCTGGTCCACCCCCGTTACCCTCGCCCAGATCCGGCAGGCGCAGCAGGACGCGCGCACGGGAAAGGCCGTTCCGCTGCGCCTTCGCCCCTTCCTCTCCACCGGGGAGCCACACATCTATCGCATCACCCGCGCAGGCATCGATCGCGACCGTCCGCTCACCATCGGCATGACGCAGGACACCCGATCGATCGCGCAACGCGTCGGCGAGCATCGCGGATCGAAACGCGGCGATCAGCAGGTGCGGGCGGCGATCGCCAACCTCCATCCCGGCCAGATCCTCGTGCAGGCGGGGCGGATGCGCGGCCATCCCGACATCCGCCAGACCCACGGCTACGAGATCTGGCTGCAGGGCCGCGAGCGCCCGCGCATCTACGAGCCCGACACCCGCACCTTCGATGAACGGGATTACTGAACCGGCAGGAGACCGACCATGCACCGCATGTCCCAAGACCGCTTCAACGCTTGGCGGGATCTCGATGCGCTGGTCGGCGCCGAGCTGGACGCGCTGCAGCGACGCCACCCGGAGCCTGTGGAG
>BACX01000535.1 GCA_000333335.1 Sphingomonas-like bacterium B12
GCCGGACTTGTGACCTCGAGTGCGGCGACGCCTTCGGAGGCGAGGTTCGCGAAGTCGAACGAGCGCGAACCCGGCGCGCTGAGACCGTCGCCGATGAAGGCAGTCGGCATCTGGCGGCCGTTGAGCGTGACGAGGTTGTATTCGGGGCCAAAACCACGAACCGTCACGAACTGGCCTTCGCCGTTAGTGCGCGAGATCGACACGCCGGTGATGCGCTGAAGCGATTCCGCCAGGTTCGTATCGGGGAACTTGCCGATATCCTCGGCCGAGATCGCATCGACCACGCCCTGCGCGTTGCGCTTCAGATCCGCCGATTTCTGCAGCGACGCGCGGATGCCGGTGACGATGATTTCGTTGGCGGCTGCCGGTTCGGCAGGGTTCGCCGCGCTCACCGCCAGGTTGGCCGGCTGCTGTGGCGGAACCCCGGCCGGTGCGGACGTGTCCTGCGCCATGGCGATCTGCGGAATGCCCACCAGAGCCGCAGTCGATACACCGATGACGAGATGCGAAAGCGAACGAGCCCTCAGGCTGCGCATAATCCCCCTCCTAGACCCTGCGCGACTTGGTGTCGCGCATCGTTGTGAACGTTCACTTCCGGATTCGGCCGACTCAAGTCAAGCCTTTCTCCCGGATGAACGATGCGATTTATGTCGAATTATGACAGCGCTTGTCAATTTGTGTCGTCAACGCCACAGTTTTGAGGCGGCGTTCCTGGTCAGCGATCGCGCGCGGGCACGTCCGGCCAATAGCGAACATAATCGACAGTCATTCGCTGGGGGAAAATTGCATCGTCGATCCCTTTCTTGCCGCCCCAATCCCCACCGACCGCGAGATTGAGGATCATCTGATACGGGCGGGTGAAGGGCCAGGCGGCGGCACCGCCGGGCTGATCGTCGCGAACTTCCATATAGGCGCGATCGTCCATGCCGATGCGGATACGGCGCGGCTGCCATTCCAACTGATAGCGATGATACGCCGTGCACGCGGTGGCCACCTCGATCTCGGCGCCGCGCTGCGTTCCCTTCAGGTGGTTGAACGCGCCACTGTGCACGGTGGCATGGACGACGTTCGGCTGCCAGCCGACCATCTCCATCACGTCGATCTCCCCTTCGTCCGGCCAGGTGCCACTCGATGGCAGCAGCCAGATCGCCGGCCAGCTTCCGCGACCGCACGGCAGCTTCGCGCGGATCTCGTAGAAACCGAAGCCCATCGCCTCCCGCGATACGAGCTTGGCCGAACTATAGGCCTGCCCTCCCCAATCCTTGAGGCCGGCCCGCGAGAGATCTTCGTGCCGCGCCTCGATGACGAGCGCGCCCCGCTCGATCCGCGCGTTGGCGGCGCGATGTCCGGCATAATATTGCTTTTCGTGATTGGGCCAGCCGGTCGGGTTCCGATCGACATCGAAGCGCCATTTCGCATCGTCGACGTCGCGCTTGTCGAACTCATCGGACCATGCGGGCCTGCCGGTCGGCACCGCCATCGGAACATCGACGCGATAGTTGGTCGCGCCCAGCGTGGTGGCCTGCAGCATCAGTAGCATCGGGGCGATCATCGCTTATGTCCCTCCTCGACCGGATAGTGCCGCAGTGTCTGGCGATCCGCACCCGGTCGTGCCGCGGCACCAGTATCGTTCACGAGATGCGCGATCGTTCCCTTGCCTCCACCGAGCGAGATGGTCGTCACGCTGGCGAAGGTCACGTCCGGCCGTTGCGGCGCCTCGATCGCACTGCGCAGCACGATGCTCGGGTCGGCGGTGAAATTCGCATAGATGCCGAGACCGACGGCATCGTGCCGCCGCACCGTATCGGCGACCTTGTAGGCGGCCCAGCCTTTCGGATCGTCGGCCCGCCAAGCGGATTGGCTCGGGGGATCGTAAGGCAGTTCGCACTGGAAGAAGTAGGTCGCGCCGCGATCCCCGGTCCACAGCACCTGATGCCGGCGAAAGTGCTCGACGAACAGGCCGTAGATGGTCACATCGTCGCCGTTGACCACCAGCCCCTGCTCGGCCGTGCTCTCGTCCCAGCCGACATGGACCTTCCCGTGCCGGCGATCGCCGTGATCGGCCCGCCAGATCCACAGATGATCGGCGATCGTGTGATCGCGATTGATTTCCAGCGCCGTGTCCACCTTGCCGACGGTCGCGCCGCCGATCCGGAAGAACAGATCCGAGAGCAGGACGGGATCGCGGCCGTCGTCGCGCGCGCCACCGCGACGCCCGACCTGCAGCAGGACCGGTGAAAGCGCAGCGCCCGCATCGAAGAGAAGCCCCGCCACCGTTACGCCGGGCACATCCCCGATCCGCATCAGCGCGGTGCCGTTGTCGGCTACCAGGGTCGCAAGCCCCAGCCCGAGAATGATGGTCCCCGGCCGATCGACCCGGATCGGTTCGGCAAAGCGGTGGATGCCTGGCGTGAAGAGGATGTGCCGCCCCTGCGCGATCGCGCCGTTTATGGCCGCAGCACTCGTGCCGGGGTGCACAATCAGGAAGTGCGACAGCGGAATGGCATCGCCCGGCGCATGACCGCCCGCCCAGCTCGCTCCTCGCGTGTCGCGACGCAAAGCCGGCCGGAAGACCGACCACTGCCCGGCATCGTCCACGAACAGGAAAGGTTTCTCCCTGATCCGGGGCGCGGTGGGGATAGTGGTGTAGGGCGGATCGGGAAAGCTGGTCACCGGTGCGCCATCGACGCCGACGAACATCATGTTCCAGTTGGAGCCTTGCCAGCCGCCGATCGTGCTGCCGCGCGTGAGCCACTGCTGCTGCGTACCCGATTGGATCGTACCTCCTGCTCAATGCCGTCACCGGCGACGAGTTCACCCAGGCGCTCATCGCGCTCAATGTTGCGCACGAAAACAACGTGGAGCGGGTCGTCTACCTGTCCGTTTCGGCGCCGACGAGGCGGTCAACGTCCGCA
>BACX01000534.1 GCA_000333335.1 Sphingomonas-like bacterium B12
GCAGTCCGTCGCCATCGCGAGTCTCCCGCCAAGCGGAAGATGCCAGAGTGACTCGCTCCCGCGCGCGATGGCAGTCCCCCGCTCCTGCGATCGTCGCAGGCCAGCCTCCGCCCGGCGCAGACCGCCCGTTTAACTTGCCCGAATGCGACCTTGTCGCTATAGGCGCGCCATCCAGCGGGCAAAGCTCGCGGTGGCATGGCGCGGATGGGGTGAGCAAACGCTCTCCGTCTCGCGCTTTTTCGCGTTTGAGCGTTGCCGCTGCGAAGGATGTCCACTGGGCGCCGCGACGGGCATGGGGCTCCCGCGGCAGTTCGGCCAAAGACCCCCGGATTCAACCGGGTGGCCGGAAACGATTGATAGGAACGAACCGCTTTATGGCGACCACTGCCAACCCGACCCGCGACGACTTCGCGGCTCTCCTCGACCAGACCCTTGGTCATGCCGACGGCTTCGAAGGCCGTGTGGTGAAGGGCACCGTCACCGGCATCGAGAACGACCTCGTCGTCATCGACGTCGGCCTCAAGTCCGAAGGCCGCGTGCCGCTGCGCGAATTCGCGCCCGCGCCGGGCCAGAAGGCCGACCTGAAGGTCGGTGACGAGGTCGAGGTCTATGTCGATCGCGTCGAGAACACCCATGGCGAAGCGATGCTCTCGCGTGACCGCGCCCGCCGCGAAGCCGCGTGGGACAAGCTGGAAGGCGAGTTCGCCAAGACCGCGCGCGTCGAGGGCGTGATCTTCGGCCGCGTGAAGGGCGGCTTCACCGTCGATCTGAACGGCGCCGTGGCCTTCCTGCCCGGTTCGCAGGTCGATATCCGCCCGGTCCGCGACGTGACCCCGCTGATGGACATCCCGCAGCCGTTCCAGATCCTCAAGATGGATCGCCGCCGCGGCAACATCGTCGTGTCGCGCCGCGCCGTCCTCGAAGAGACCCGCGCCGAGCAGCGCACCGGCCTGATCCAGTCGCTCGCCGAGGGCCAGGTGATCGACGGCATCGTCAAGAACATCACCGATTACGGCGCCTTCGTCGATCTCGGCGGCATCGACGGCCTGCTCCATGTCACCGACATGAGCTACAAGCGCGTCAACCACCCGTCGGAAGTCATCAACATCGGTGACACCGTGAAGGTGCAGATCATCCGCATCAACCGCGACACCCAGCGCATCTCGCTCGGCATGAAGCAGCTCGAGAGCGATCCGTGGGAGGGCGCGCAGGCCAAGTACCCGATCGGCGGCAAGTTCTCCGGCCGCGTCACGAACATCACCGAGTACGGTGCGTTCGTCGAGCTGGAAGCCGGCATCGAGGGCCTGGTCCACGTCTCCGAGATGAGCTGGACCAAGAAGAACGTGCACCCGGGCAAGATCGTCTCGACCTCGCAGGAAGTCGACGTGGTCATCCTCGAGGTGGACGAGGACAAGCGCCGCATCTCGCTCGGCCTCAAGCAGGCCCAGCAGAATCCGTGGGAGGCCTTCACCGAGAAGCACCCGATCGGCTCGACCGTCGAGGGCGAAGTCAAGAACGCCACCGAGTTCGGCCTGTTCATCGGCCTGGATGGCGACGTGGACGGCATGGTCCACATGTCGGACATCGCCTGGGGCGTGACCGGCGAGGAAGCCCTCGCGCTGCACCACAAGAGCGAGACCGTGCAGGCGGTCGTGCTCGACGTGGACGCCGAGAAGGAGCGCATCTCGCTCGGCATCAAGCAGCTCGAGCGTGGCGGCGTCGCCGGCGGCGCTTCGGCCGGCGGTTCGTCGGGTTCGGGCGTCAACAAGGGCCAGACCGTCACTGTCACCGTTCTGTCGGTGGGTGATGCCGGCCTCGACGTGCAGATCGGCGACGATGGCGCGACCGGCTTCATCCGTCGCGGCGATCTCGGCCGCGACCGTGACGAGCAGCGCGCCGAGCGCTTCCAGGTCGGCCAGAAGTTCGACGCGATGGTGACCGGTTTCGACCGTTCCAAGAAGCCGACCTTCTCGATCAAGGCGCTGCAGCTCGCCGAAGAGAAGCAGGCCGTCGCGCAGTACGGTTCGTCGGACTCGGGCGCTTCGCTCGGCGACATCCTCGGCGAGGCCCTCAAGGCCCGCCAGGAGAACAACTAAACACCTAACAGTCTCAACCGGTTAACCGGTTGACCTGCGAAGCCCCCGTCCGCCACCCGGCGGGCGGGGGTTTTTCGTTTCGCACCCGTAACGCGTTAACCTTAGATACGCGTGACATTGATCCAGTTTTATGAAAAAGATCGCGCCCAGGGAGACTCGTCCGACAGGGCATAAACAAGGGTAGACGAGATGATCCGGTCCGAACTTGTGCAGCGGGTGGCGGATGCCAATCCGGAACTGCCGTTGAAGGATGTCGAACGCCTCGTCGGCTCGATCTTCGAGGCGATCAGCGCGCATTTGGTCGCGGGCGGCCGCGTCGAGTTGCGCGGCTTCGGCGCCTTTTCCACGCGCGCCCGCGATGCGCGCACGGGCCGCAATCCGCGCACGGGGGAACCGGTCGAGGTGTCCGCCAAGCGCGTGCCCTATTTCAAGCCGGGCAAGGAAATGCGCGAGCGGCTGAACGTCGCTTAAGGGCTTGACCACGGCGCCCTCCCCGCCTCTTTGGGCAAGGCTGCGGGCGTGGCGAAACCGGTAGACGCAGGCGACTTAAAATCGCCTTCCCATGGAGTAGGGGTTCGAGTCCCCTCGCCCGCACCATCCGACCAGGACGGCTCGCGACGGGGCTGTCGCGAGCTGTCCGTCCTCGGCCATCTCAGATGCGCGAGACGGTGAGGCCGTCCTGCGCCCATTCCGCCTGGCTCTTGCACTGGAAGCTGGGCAGCCGCGTCACGCCGGTCGCGCCCGCGTCCATCTCGGCGGTGTCGATGCAATAGCTGCTGCCCGCCGGCTGATAATAAACGCGGACATGCTGGACGGGCGCGGAGGCCTGCGCGAAGGCCGGGGCGACGCAGGCCAAGCCGATCGATAGCGCGGCGAGCGCCGGGACAAGGCGGGAAACGCTGGTCATGGCGGTATCTCCTTCCTGGGATGGGCCGAAGCCCAGCGAGCCTTTCCGGCTTGCCCAACCCCCTAAGCAGCTAGCGTGCCAACCCTGAAAACCACCCGATTTCCAGGATTTGCCGGAAATCCCTGCCGATCGGGATCAACAATCATCACCGGCTGTTGGGAGCCAGCGCCAAACATCGGTTCAAACCCGCAATTCCGCGCCGACATCCCGCTGTAACGAGATGTTGCGCATCACCCCCCGCTCGTGTTTCACTCGAACCAATGGCCACAGAGCCCGGAGAGGACAAACCGATACCTCGGGGGGGAATTCGCGCCATGAGCATGATAGATCGCGTCGCGCGCGCCATCCATATCGCCCTGCCGCGCATGGCGATCAGCGGAGCGCCGATCGCATGGGACGACCTGAGCGACGAGGCCCGCGCCGATTACCATGCCGCCGCCCACCGCACGATCAGCACCATGCGCATCCCGAGCGAGGCGATGCTGCGCGAGGGCGAACGGCGCGATCTGTCGCGCGACGCCGCCAATATCTGGGAACGGATGGTCTTCACCGCTTTGTCCGAGGGGCGCTGACACGAAAAAGGCCGCCCGAGGGATGCGCAGGCGGCCTTCGTGGTCCCGGCATGGCCGCGCTTCAGGAGGTCGGCGCATTCTCCGCATCGTGCATGTCGCGATCGCTGTCCGCGATCGAGCGATCGAGATTGGCCAGCGCCGCCGCCCGTTGCGCGTCGGTGAGCCCCGGTGACGACACGATCGCCGAACGCGCATTCTGGAGCGAGGTACGGATCATCTCGCGCATCCGGCCGCAGGTGGCGAGCGCGCCCCAGTCGGCGTGGGCATCCACCGGCGTACCGGCGGCCGCGCATTGCGCGGCGAGGTTGGAGCGCGCGGTGGCGAGAGCGGTGTGCTGGATCTCCTCCGCATTGGCACCCGCCATCGCCGCCTCATTCGCCGCCTTGCGCGCCTCGACCTCGGCCAGCGCGGCATGGCGATTGGCCTCCGCCGACATCCGGTCCGCATCGGCCTCCGCCGATCGGCTGACGCGTTCCGCCACCGCCGCCGCACGGCGACCATCGGCCTCGGCGCGGCGGCCGGCCGCCTCAGCCTGCTTCGCGGCGTGATCCGCCTCGACGCGCGCCGCCTCCACCGATGCCGGCGCGGGGCCGGTGAACTCCACCGGATGCGCATCCTGCGCGAAGGCCGTGCCGGATGCGGTGAGCAGCAGCCCGCCGCCGATCGCGGCGACCGCGACCATCCCGCCCATGACGAGGCGCGATGCGCCGATCGGTTTTCTGGCCATCATGACGATCCTCTCCTTGAGCTGGGCCTTGTGGCTGAGCGCGCAGGCCACACCGGGCATCCGCGCCGACGCCGACTTGAGCACCGCCCGCCCGTAGGCGAGGCGGTCCCCGGCCTGCGCGCCGGCCAGCACCGTGGCGTCGCAGGCCAATTCCTGATCCGATCGGAACGCTCGGTAGGCGCGGTGCGCGAGCGGGTTCCACCAGTGCAGCGCGAGCACGGCGAGGCCCACGAGGTTGGCGGGAAGGTCGAAGCGGTCATGGTGCGCCGCCTCGTGGACCAGCGCCAGCCGCCGCTCGTCCGGCGTGTAGCGCTGCATGAAATCGGCCGGCAGGAAGATGCGGCGCCTGACGATCCCCGCCGCCACCGGCCCGTCGACCTGATCGCTCAGCAGCACGTCGATGCCACATTCGCGGGTCAGCGGCCGGGCACTGTGCATCGCCCGATCGAGAAAGGCGCGATAGCGTATCATCTGCCACGCGAACCACAGCAGCGCGCCGCCGAGCCACACCGCCAGCAGCAGTCCGCCCCAGCCGATCCCCGAGGCCAGCGGCGCGGGCTGCGGCGCGAGGATCATCTGTACCGGCAGATCGGGCGCGATCGGCGCGAGGTGGGAGGCGACCCGCAGATGTTCGGACCGGACCACCTCATGCGCCAGCCGGACCGCCGTCACCGGATCGACGAGGCCGACGGTTCTCTCGGGCCCCTGCCAGAAGAAGACCGGCACGCCGATCATCCGCCAGCCCGGCAGCGGCGGCAGCACCATGCGCAGCACCGGCAGCAGCCACAGCGCGTAAGCCGCGCGCGCGCCGAACGCGCGGGTCACCGGTGCGCGCAGCATCAGCACGATCGCCATCAGCAGCGCCGAGGCGATCAGCGTCTGGACGATCCAGGCGGTCATGCCTTGAGCTCCTTCAGCAGCGCTTCCAGTTCGGCGATATCGTCCTTGGAAAGCCCCTCGCCTTCCGCCAGGTGCGCGACCAGGGGGGCCGCACGGCCACCGAACAGCCGATCGACCAGCCGGCGCGATTCACCCGCGACATAGGCCTCGCGCCTCACCGCCGGGCGATAGAGGTAGCGGCGGCCATCCTCCTCATGCGCCAGCACGCCCTTGGCGAGCAGCCGGCCGAGCATGGTCTTGACGGTGCGATCGCTCCACTCGCGCGCATCGCCGATGCGATCGTGCACCTCCTGCNNCGTGAGCGGCGTGGGCGCGGAACACAGCGCCTCCATCACCGTCAGTTCGGCTTCGCTGATCCGTTCGG
>BACX01000533.1 GCA_000333335.1 Sphingomonas-like bacterium B12
CGGCGTCGCGCAGGCGCTCGAGGCTAAGGCCGTGCGCCCCGCCATCATCTTCTGCACGGCGTTCGACCAGTTCGCGGTCGCCGCATTCGATGTCGCGGCGGTGGATTACCTGCTGAAGCCCGTGGTGCCCGAACGGCTCGCCAAGGCGGTCGCGCGCGTCACAGAGAAATTGCGCGCCGCCGAAGCCGCGCCCGAAACACAGACGGAGTGGCTGGAGGAATTCTGGGTGCCCCACCGCTCCGAGGTGATCCGCGTCTCGGCCGACGACGTCGATCGCATCGAGGCGGAGCGCGATTACATGCGCCTGCACATCGGCGCGCGCAGCTTCCTGCTCCACCAGACGATCACCGAGCTGGAGCGACGGCTCGATCCGGCGCGCTTCATCCGGCTGCACCGCTCCGCGATCGTGCGGCGCGCCTTCATCACCCGCCTGCGCCACGACGGCCTCGGCACGTGGTTCGCGGTGCTGGCGGACGGCAGCGAGACGCGCATTGGCCGCTCCTACCTCCCCGCCGCCAAGACGCTGATCGGGCGCTGACGAAAAACCCCCGGAGGATCGCTCCGGGGGTCAGGGGGACAAACGGGTTGATGCGGATCAAAAGCCGCGCGCGGCGACCTTCACGTCGTTGGCAGCGAGCTGGCGGTCGCCGCGCGCCGATGCCATCGCCAGCTGAACCTGCGGCTCGGCGCTCGCCATCGCAACCTGACGGCACGCGGCGATGCTGTTCATCATGCTGAGGTTGCGCTGATCGACTTCGCCCCCACACACCGCGTTCGCGGCGCGGGCGACGCGGGCATGCAGCTTGGCGACGCCCGCATCGGTGACGAGATCGAGGTCGCCGAAACGGACGGTAGCGCTCATGCCGTCGGCAGCCGGCGCCGCGAACGCGGGAGCGGACAGGAGAAAGGCGGCGGAAAGCGCGAACGCGGTGAAACGGATAGCCATGGTCAGTGCTCCTCAAGGGGGCCGGAGCGGTATGTCCCGGCGGATGCGAGGGCGTTGCATCGCCTTCGCTGGAGCCTTGCTAGGAAATGGGCCGGGGCGATGCGCGCCGGGTTCGATGGAAAGCGGTCAGCCGTCCATCGACGGCGGGACGGACTGACCAACAACGGCCTGGGATCGACGAACGACCGTCACCGAAACGACATCAGCGTGCCGGCACGACGACTCGCAGCGAGGGACGCACGGTGCGCACCGGACGGACCGGCCGCTCCCGCCGATAGGGATAGCGCGACAGGCCCGGCCCGCCGTCGATCAGCATGTCGAGCAGCCGCTGCCCCTCCGCCCAGCGCCCCATCCGCGAACGCGCATTGAGGTGGCCCGCCTCGCCCGTCTCCACGAAATCGGACACCCACTCGCCGGCCATCTCGCGCGACCAGCCGAGTGACGCGGCGGGATCGTCGCGCCCCGCCACCACGATCGAGGGGAAAGGCAGCATCGCGGTCGGCACCGGCGCGAAATCGGCGAGGCCGGGGTTCCGCGCCGGATCGGGCGGCGCCACCAGCAATGCGCCCCGCACGGGCCGCGCCGCGCTCTTGCCGAGCAGGGCCGCCCACCACGCCACCGCGTGACAGCCCAGCCCATGCGACACGAGCACCACCGGCCGCCCGGCGGCGCTCACCGCCTGGTCGATCCG
>BACX01000532.1 GCA_000333335.1 Sphingomonas-like bacterium B12
CCGGGCGCCTGTCTTTCCGACCGATCTGGCGGAAGGCGTGAAAGGCGCGGAGGCCGTGTTCATCGCCGTGGGCACGCCGTCGCGTCGCGGCGACGGCCATGCTGATCTCTCCTACGTGTTCGCCGCCGTGCGCGAGATCGCCGGGGCGCTGGGCGGGCCGGCCGTGCTGGTCACCAAGTCCACCGTCCCCGTGGGCACCGGCGACGAGGTGGAGCGGATCGTCGCCGAGGTCGCGCCGGACAAGGGCATCACCGTCGTGTCCAACCCCGAATTCCTGCGAGAGGGCGCCGCGATCGACGATTTCAAGCGGCCCGACCGCGTCGTCTGCGGCACCGATGACGAAGGCGCGCGCGCCGTTCTAGCGGCGATTTACCGCCCCCTCTCGCTCAACCAGTCGGCCCCGGTGATGTTCACCGGCCGCCGTACCGCCGAACTGATCAAATATGCGGCCAACGCCTTCTTGGCGACCAAGATCACTTTCATCAACGAGATCGCCGATCTTTGCGAGGCGGTAGGCGCCGATGTGCAGGAAGTGTCGCGCGGCATTGGCCTCGACAACCGCATCGGCCGCAAGTTCCTCCATGCCGGCCCCGGCTATGGTGGTTCGTGCTTCCCCAAAGACACGCTCGCGCTGCTCAAGACCGCTGACGATTTCGAGAGTCCGCTGCGGATCGTCGAGGCGACGATCAACGCCAACGACGCCCGCAAGCGCGCGATGGGCCGCAAGGTCGTCAAGGCGATGGGCGGTGAGGTGCGCGGCAAGACGGTGGGCGTGCTGGGCCTCACCTTTAAGCCGAACACCGACGACATGCGCGATTCGCCTGCCATCGCGGTGATCCAGACGCTGCAGGATGCCGGCGCGATCGTCCGCGCCTTCGATCCCGAAGGTCACGAGCAGGCGGCCAAGGTGCTGACCAACGTGGAATTCATGGATGGCGCATACGAGGCGGTCGACAGCGCCGATGCGCTGGTCATCGTCACGGAATGGGATGCCTTCCGCGCGCTTGATCTCAAGCGGGTCGCCAGCCTGCTGCGCCAGCCGGTCCTCGTCGATCTGCGCAACATCTATCCGCCGCAGGACGTGATCGCGGCCGGCCTCCACTACACGGGTGTCGGCAAGGGCTTACGGGACTAAACACCGGAGAGCGCTTTCGCTGTGTGCCGCATCGGAAGATTGCGATCGAGCTAGCGGCGCCGACCGATGGGCTTCGGCTTGCAGACCGCGCAGACAGGCCATCCAGATCACGGCCCAACCCGGCGGTCCTCCAACATTCCCCGTATTGGGCCGCTCGATCTATTAGCGGCTAGGGCTGTTTCGATGAACGCCGTTCCGCAGCGGCTATGGGCGTCTCCGTCGCCTTTTCCTGACTATGTCTGGTCGATCTACTCTGCCGCCTTTGACGTTGCGGCTTTCAGCTCCGCCAGACGCTGCTCGCAAACATCACGAACGAGATTTTGGAGAATGCCAATGCGTTCGCCGATCCAGGCCAATTCCGTAGCGGAGATCGCATATTCCGACGAATAGCGGGCATTCACGTATGCAAGCCGAAGCAACTCGAAGCACCGCCGATCAAAACGGTTCACTCGGGGCCAAGCATTGACGAGCGTCGGTGCGAGATCCTCGGCTTGGCCGCGCAGAAAGTTCAGCTTGTGCGACTTCGGACTGTAGAGAGTGAAAACCAGTAGCGCGCAGTGATAGGCTCTCTCAGCAGCTTGGTGGTAGTTGAAAGCGGCCTCTCTCGGTCCGCCGTCCTCCACAAGGAAATCTGCCGCGCGCTTGAACTTGATCGTGCTGGGATACCATTCATCGAAGTTGTGCCTTGCCTCCGCCAAACGGTCGCCTATCTGCAGCTCGCCCGGCCTTGAGAGCGGATGGCCAATGGCTTCGTAGAGGGCAACACCCTGTGCAACGATGTCGGTAAAGAAGGGACGCCCTTTGTGGAGTTGCGCATCCACGTCGGTCAGCGAATGAACGACGAAGCCAACCGGTGCGCTTAACCTGTGAGTGATCGTCGCATCACGCATCAGCCGATCTTCGGCCAGCGCCCAATATTCAAAGTCAGTAAGCCGCTCGTCGTTGACCACGACGAGTATGTCATAATCCGACTTATATCCTCCCACCGGATCATCGACCCAATCTCCACGCGCGAATGAGCCGTACAGGATAACCTTGAGGATTCGTCCCTTCTTGCGTTTGGGATCGGTTGTCCGCGCGATCGTGTCCTCAAATTCCTCGAAGAGGATGCGGACGATATGCTGAAGCTCCGCCTGACGATCGGCCGGCAAATGATCGAGATCGTTACGCACCTCTAAAAATCACCCTGTGTGCCCGGCAACCAACGCCATAGACCGGCTTAGCCCAAACCCTGATCCGCTCCACGCTACACGACGCCCCACCCTCGCTGCAACGCATCACACCGGCCGTGGCGTCGAAAGATTGTATCGCATTTGTTCTTAAAAACCAAGCTCCTCACGTCTGGTGCTCGGCCTAATCATTCTCATCCCCAGCGCCGGAAGGCGCTTCGCCATCTCCAGCAAAAGCCGCCTCTCCTCGCGAAGGCCGGCTCATCCGCCGCCACACGAGCTGGAGGAAAGCCTCGTATCGCCGCTTGCCCAGATGTGCCGTGGCCGCTTCGAACGGTGGCTCATGGGCAACAGCGGTAAGCTGATGCTGAATAAACAACCCAAGCGCCTCACCGACGAAATCGACCCGTCGCTCGATCCGGCTGAGCTGCCGGTTCAGCCGATCGAGCCGGATGGCATAGCGCTCATCGATCTCCGATCCCGCCCCCCGGTCCAGAAATGCGACAAGGGCATCCACGACGATCTGGGTCTGGGATGACCCGGGCTCGCGGGTCAATGCCCGCAACCGTCGCGACAGGCTCTCGGGCAGCTTGAAATTGTGGCTCACTTTCTGCTCACGCGAGATCAAAGCCGCCTCCTTCTGCCATCGACAAAGACCGCGGAAGGGTGGACAGCGGGATCCTGCCAGGAAGTACTTAAAACACCCGCAGGTATTATGTCCTCTGCGCAACGTTGCGCGTATGACGCTTTTTCCTCCGAAGTCGAGCCAGACCGCATATCAGCCATCGCAGCTACTCCGGGCCATCGGGAGAGCGTACGAGAAGGTCGTCTTTGGACCGCAGCACGTCAGCGAGATTCCGTGATATCGAGACTCCATTATCCGGTGTGTCCGCGGTCCGCCCCTTTTGCGGTGCCCGATACCCCGAATCCCGCAACGACCTTTCCTGCCACCCGCTCGGATCCCAGCCCAGAGCGGCGAAATAGCGATCCGTCGAACCGAGATAGTGTTTCGGACTGGCCGACCTCGCCGACGGTTCGTAGCTCTCACGGTCCAAATTGGTTTCCACCGGGTCGATCACACCCTCCGCGTCCTCCCCGAAGGCCGGCGCCATACGAGATGGCGCAAGGGCCATCCGATTCAGCCATTCGATCTCGCCGAGGCGCTCGATCAGATCGGGCTGCAGATACCAGCGCCCCTCGCCATCAGGGTGCGCGAGGCCCAATGTCTCGAGCACGCGAAGGCGGCCTGCCCTCTCGGCCTGCCCCCGGCGATCGGCGTAGTCAGGTGCCACCCTCCCCTGCCCGTCCATCGACGCCATCAAATCGCGATCGATAGCCGTCGGCCTCTCCAGCGCAATCTCCGCCCCACGGCCACGGTACCGCTCATTCTTTGCTGTCAGATCTGGCCCGAGGTCGAGAGCAACCAGCGCCGCCGTACGTTGCTCGAAGCCATGTTCGATATATTCGCGCGCGATGACGAGGTCGCCTCCGCCCGCATCGACGCCGCGGATCACGATATGACTGTGCGGATGGGCCGTGTCGTGGTGATCGACAGCAACCCAGCTCAGCGGTGTGCGCAGGTCGCGCGCCGCCTGCGTCATCAACCGACGCACCAAGGGGCGCAAATCTTCATACTCGCAGGCGTCTTGCGCGCCAACAATGGTCCGGAACTGATGCCGATCGTCGCGACAGGAGCGCGCGAACGCTGCGGCGTCGGGAGCCGCATCCTCCGGCCCATAAAGGGCGAGCCGCCGCTCCTCGCCTTCTCGCGCCCGCACAAGGTAGCGCAGGTGATCGCGCACAGCACCACTCGGACCACCACGCTCCAATCGGATCACGCGTGTTTCTGTCGCGACCCGGCGACCGTGGGCGAAGGCAGCCCCGGATGCGGAGAGAACCCGCCCCACTCCGGCGCCCCGTCCAATCCGGACGCCGGAAAAATGCGGACGCGATCCCATCTTGCGCCAGAATCCGGCCCGCCCGAGCTCTGGCAGCATCCGGCTTCGGATCGGGCGGTCCCGCGCTGCCATCGAAAGCCACACCGAAAAGCGCTCTTCGCTCATTGGTCGCTCCTGAAAGGCATGCCCTCGATATTCGCGCCCGTCATGGATTGCCCCCAGTTGGTTCATGCCATGGCTGGAGCACCAAATCCTGATGCACGACGACGCGGACCGGCCAACCCGGGCGCACGCGGATTGTCGGCTGAACATCGAGCGACTTGCCGACCAACTGCTCTCCCGCGCGGTCGGTCCCGGTTTCGACCGACTGACGCAGCGCGCGGGCGAGATCGCTATCGGAGCTGCCATAGCTCAATTCCGTCCCGACCCCGAGCAACGTCGAGAGAGCGACGCCCTTGATCAGCTGCCAGCTATGCCCATCGACCGTGTCGGTCAGCCCGGTATAGCCAGCCTTGTCGGCGGCAGGCCAATTGTCGAGTTGGATCGACGCCCCATCCGGCAGGATCAACCGCCGCCAGACGATGAGTGCACGCTTCTGCCCGAAGCTGACACTGTTGTCGTTCGCCCCTATCAGTCGCGTGCCCTGTGGGATCAGCAAGGTCCGGCCGGTCGGGCTGTCATAGACATTCTCGGTGACCTGGGCCGACACTTCGCCGGGAAGATCGGAGTTGAGCCCGGTAATCAAGCTCGCAGCGATGATGCTGCCGGCGCTGACGATCCACGGCGATGCGGCCGGGGTCAGGATGTGCGGGTTGACGCCATCCGCCGTCGAACCGGCGTGGACGAACGTCGCCTTGTGGTCCTGATGATTGGGGTCATTGGCCGGGAGCCCGGCACTCGCGGCTTCCAATGCGGGCGGCGACGCAGACATGGGGGACGACGGTGCCGTCGAGGCGAGATTGGCGTCGCTGGCCGCCTGGGCTGACGGTGGAGGCGATCCAAGAGACACAAGGATGGCCGAACGCCGCACGTCCGCGCCCTTGGGTTCGGTCGATGCAGGATATCCGGGGGCACCCGTGCTTGCATCGGCAGCAGCCGTCGCGCTCGGCGCACTTGCCTGACCAGGCTTACCCGTCAGCATGTCGATACCGGTGAGTGGCGGCCCAAGGACTGGAACCTTTGCATAACTCGATGGCGCCGAAGCCAGTGCCTCGTTCGCCGCTCTCGCGTCCGCCGGCCGGCTTTGGTCATCCTCGATGCGCGCGATCGGCGTCGGTGACCGCAACGCGATCGCCACTGCGCCTGACACCAAAGCCAAAGCGGATGCCGACAGGCCGATCAAAGCGCCGCGCCGGATGCGGACCGGCCTTGGTGCTGCTGCGCGCAACTCGAAGGCAGTCGGGTCTTCCTTGGGCTGAATAACGCCCTCCGCTTCAGTCATGGCGTTGCCCCTCGGCTCGTGCGACTGATCGTCACGACATGTTGGGGTTTATCGCCCAGCCGAAGCTCCGCCCGATCGAACAGCCGATCGACGACATAGAAATGCCCCCGCATCCGGTAATTGACCAATTCGGGCTTTTTGCCATCGATCACGAATAAAGGCGGAGCTGCGCCAGCGAAGATGCTGGCCGGGAAATCGATATAGACATGCCGACCATCGTCGAAGGCGCGAGCCGGCCGCCAGGGCATGTCGTCGCCTCCGATGAGATAGGCGAAATCCAGCCGCGACGGATCAAAGTCGCCGCCCGCCGTGCTATCCTCCGCCGGTGATTTGGCCGCCGGGGGCGGCGTCAGGCTGATCAGACTGTCCGCGGGATAAGACCAACTCACCGACGCCATCGCGCTGCCCACGGTGCTCACGAGATCGATATGATAACTTCGCCGCGATGTGAGGATGAGCAGATTGGTCGACAGACCAGCCGCGGTCGGTTTGACCAGGACATGTTCCCGCTGGTTCGGACCGGTTCCGCTGGTCGTATTGCCAACGATCCAGCGAACCGTATCGCCGGCCGCAACCGATACCAACGTCTCGCCAGGCTCGAGGACGATGTCGCTGACGCGACCTGGCGCCGTATAGAGCCGAAAGATCGCGCCGTCGCTCCAAGGATAGATCTCGGTCGCGTTGACGAAACCGCCCTGCCTTGGTCCGATAGTCGCGGCGCGATTGGCGAGGCCCACCGGGGCGGTCATGCCGCCCCTCACTTTTGCCACCGCCATGCCCGGCGACACGAACAGTATCGCCAGAGCCGCTGCCTGACCCATTGCGGATTTCATGACGCAACCTCCTCGTTAACGG
>BACX01000531.1 GCA_000333335.1 Sphingomonas-like bacterium B12
TTCCAGACCCTTTCACAGTTCCGGAACGGACCCAAGTAGTTCAATTAGTTCGAGAAAGTGGGCAGCATCGGGTATGGAGCCGAGGTCGGCACAGGGCCGGCATCACGACGGAGAGCCTATGGCGCGCATGGAGATCAAGGACCGTTCGTACAGGATTGTCGGATACATCGACACGGATCGTGACGGAAAGCAGACCGCGCTCGACGCCAGCTACCGGCACGTCGGCTATTACGACCCCCGGACGAACCAGACCAAGGACGCTTCCTATCGGATCATCGGTACCGGCAACCAACTCTCGTCCCTGATCCATCGGTGATCATGGGATCAGCAGATAGTGCGTCACCCTATGTTGCAGAGGATAGGGGTCGCGTTTCACCTGCTCAGCATGATCCCAGACCACCCAGTGTTTGGTTGAGCAGGAGGTGGGCTGAACCTTGAGAAGAGCGTCGCTGGGGAGACACTTCAGCGTCATTCGACCCTTGGCCTTCATATTGCCCTCGACGGGCGGGCGGCCGAGCTTGGTGAGGGCGGCCCGCAATTTCCCTGAACTGGTCAACCGCATCTTCCCATCCGGATAGACCGCCGCCCGAGCCTCTTCGTAGGAAACTCCCGCCAGCATCGCGACACAAGCGACACCGCAATCCGCTTCAAACCTCTGCATCACTGTACGCATGGAGCCATCTCCCCTCAGCCAGATGAGCCATGGCCCATTCCCCAACCAACCGCTTCTGGAACGATGAATGTGGATCAGCGTGGAAAAAGGACCCCGTAGCGGGGTGATCGGCGTCGAAAAGGGACCCCTCATCCCGGTGGTCTAGGCACGCGCGCTTGGCGGTAGTCAGGCGGCGAGATCGGGATGTTGGTATTGGAGACGGTGTTGAGGATCCGGCGCGAGCATGCGGCCGGGAAAGCCATCAAGGCGATAGCGCGAGATCTGAAGCTTTCGCGCAAGGTGGTTCGTAAAGTGATCCGCGCGCCGGAGGCGGACTTTTCCTATCGACGCGAGGTGCAGCCGTTGCCGCGCATCGGGCCGTTCCAGGAGCGGCTGGACATGCTTCTGGACGAAGACGAGGCCCGACCCCGACGCGAGAAGCTGCGCATCACCCGTATCCATGACCTGCTGCTGCGCGAGGGGTTCGAGGGGTCGTATGACGCGGTCCGGCGCTATGCGGCGCGGTGGCGGCAGGAGCGACGCCGGAATGCGGTCGATGCGCCGGCCTTCATCCCGCTGACGTTCCGTCCGGGCGAGGCCTATCAGTTCGACTGGAGCCACGAGGACGTCGAGATCGCCGGCAAGCCGATGCGGGTGAAGGTGGCGCATGTTCGGCTCTGCGCGTCGCGGGCGATCTATGTGCGGGCCTATCCGCGCGAGACGCAGGAGATGGTGTTCGACGCCCATGCGCGAGCTTTCGCCTTCTTCTGCCGCGCGACAATCAGGATGAGACAGCAGCGTCAATCAAGATGAGACTCCGTTTGGGGCTGNCNNCNNANNGNGNANCCCGCNNCCGACNGCCCCNNNCGGANGCCCCNTCGAAGGGCNNNGGGGGNCGNGACCGGCCNACATCCGGGCTTTTCCGTGAGGGAAGAGCCCGGGTGAGCGGTCGACACGTCAACGATCATCAGATGAGGCTCTTCATGAAACATCGTCAAAGCGACCCACTGCCGCTGGCAGCGGCTAAGGCCGGCATCAGCCGGGCGACAG
>BACX01000530.1 GCA_000333335.1 Sphingomonas-like bacterium B12
TGCTCGTCGATGTCGAAGCCCCAGATCGACGCGTTGCCGCCCGTCTTGTTGACGAGGCCCGCGAGGATGTTGATCAGCGTCGACTTGCCCGCGCCGTTCGGCCCCAGCAGGCCGAAGATCTGGCCCCTCGGCACGTCGAAGCTGACGCCATGCAGCGCGGTCTTGCCGCCGGCATAGGTCTTCTGGAGGCTCTGGATGGAGATGGCGGCGTCGGTCATGTCCGCGCAGATAGTCGGTACGGGGCCGTGCCGCTAGGCCATAGGGCGGAAATCCTCCCCCGCAAGGGGGAGGATCGGGTCATGGCCGGCGCTCCGCCGCCGTCTTTTCGCGCAAGGCCCGGAATTCGGACCCCGCATTCCATGTCGGCCACTCGCGCGACCAGGCGAGGCGCTTGCCGAGATCGTAGAACAGGTTCACGTCCGCCGCCGCACCCGTGAGATCCCAGTCCGCCGACCAGGTGTCACAGGTCTGGTGGTAGCAGTGCGCGGTGTAATCGGTGACCCACTGGTCGCCCGCCGCACGGCCGCCCTTCACCAGATCCGCACCGCCGCCCGCACCCATCAGCAGCAGGGTCGGCACGCCGCGCTTGGCGAGCGAGAAGTGATCGGCGCGGTAGAACAGGCCGCGCTCCGGCTTGCTGTCCGGCGTGATCGTGCGGCCCTGCGTCGCGGCGACCGTCGCGAGATCATTCTCCAGGCTGTCCTGGCCCGCGCCGATCGGCACGACGTCCTTCGCGGCACCGGCGGTCTGGAGGATGTCGATCGTCATCACGCCGACCGTCTTGGCCACCGGGAAGACCGGGTTCTGCGCATAATATTCGGAACCGAGCAGCCCGCGCTCCTCCGCCGTCCAGAAACCGAAGGCGATCGTCCGCTGCGGGGCGGGGCCGGCCTTGAACGCCTTGGCGAGCGCGAGCAGGCCCGCGACGCCGAGTCCGTCGTCATTGGCGCCCGGCCGGATGGTGCGGCCCTGCGCGTCCGGGCTGCCCACGCCATAGGCATCCCAGTGGGCGCCGAACATCACAGTCTCGTCCGGATGGGTCTTGCCGGCGATCTTGGCGAGGACATTGTGGCTCTCGATCCGTTCGGACTTGACCGGCATGTCGACGGTGAGCGACGCGCCCTGCAACTCGACGGGATGGAAATCCGCCTGCCGTGCCTGTTTCTTCAGAGTCTCGAGATCGAGGCCGGCCGCCTTGAACAGCTTCTCGGCGAAGGGCCGCGCGATCCAGCTCTGCAGCGCGACCGGCTGCGGCCGGCCCGCCGCCACCGGCAGCGCGTAGGTGCCGCCCACCGTGTTGCCCGCGACGTTCCAGCCATAGCCGGCCGGCCCGTCCTCGTGGACGATCAGCGCCGCGATCGCGCCGCGCCGCGCCGCTTCCTCATATTTGTAGGTCCAGCGGCCATAATAGGTCATCGCCTTGCCGCCGAACTTGCCGAAGGCGGCGTCGCCGGGCTGGGCCTCGAAATCGGGATCGTTGACCAGGAAGACGGCGACCTTGCCGTGCAGGTCGACGCCCTTGAAGTCGTCCCAGCCGCGTTCCGGCGCCGAGACGCCGTAGCCGACGAAGACCAGAGGCGCGCCGGCGATTTCCACCCGGTCGGTCGCCCGCGTGGTGCCGGGCGCGATGTCGGTGCCGACAACCGGCGCGAGATCGCTGCCGCCAACGCTCACGGCGAGCTTGGTCGGCGCGCCCGCGACGTCATGGATCATCGGCACCAGCTGGGTCCACTGGCCGCCCGGACCCGCCGGCTGCAGGCCGAGCGCCTTCAGCCGGCCGACGAGATAGTCGATCGTCTTCGTCTCGCCCGGCGTGCCCGGCGCGCGGCCCTGATAGGCGTCCGAAGCGATTTCCTTCACCGTTGCGGAAAGCTCGGCCGGGGTTACCGGCGCGGGCGCCGCCGCGACGAGGAAGGGTAGGGCGGCGGCGGCGAGCAAAACTGCCTTCACTTCACATCGCCCCGTAGGAGGCCATGATATCGCGGCGGAGCGCCGCACCGCTGTCCGGCCGCGCGTAGAACATGTGGCCGCCCGGATACATGTGGAGCTGCACGCGGTTGGCGACACCGTAGGTCGGCATCTGCGCGACGATCAGCTTCGATCCGAAATAGGGGCAGGAGAGATCGTCCCAGCCATGGACGATGTTCACCGCCATCTTGGGATCGATCGCGATGGCCTTGCGCAGATCGGTGACCGGGCTGTCGCTGTCGTCGCGATCCCACTTGCGGTTCACGTCGAAGGAAAGGGCATAGAAGCGCCCGTCCACCTTCCAGCCGACCTGGTTGGTGACGAAATCGACCATCGCCGAGGTGGTCGGCGCGATCAGCGTCGTCAGCAGCGGATCCTCATATTTGGCGTCAGCGCTGGCCGGGAAGGGATCGTAGGCGGTGAAGTTGGAATCGTAGACCGATCCGATCATCCCCTGCGAACGCCGAATCTCGCGCAGATAGGTGCCGATGTCGACGCGGCCGTCCATGCGGCGGACCAGCGTCGGGTCGAGACCGGTCAGCTCGGCGACCTTGGCGGAGAGGCGATCGGTCGCTTGCCTGTCGCGCGTGCCGGCGAGGAAATCCTGCACGAACTGGGTGCGGTCGTACTGCTCGACCGGCGCCATCGTCTCGGCGTTCAGCGTCTTGCCCTGCCGCTCGAAATTACCCGCGGCCATCGCCGTCAGGTTGATCATCCACGGCAGCGGAGAGAGCGCGTCATCCTCGCCGATCGCCGGCGGATCGAGATAGGGCGACACCATCGTCATGCCCGAGATGCCGACGCCGAGCTGGGTCTGGAGATAGTAAGCCAGACGCGGCACGCGGTAGCCGCCATAGCTTTCGCCGACGAGATATTTGCGGCTGGTCAGCCGGTCGTTCTGCAGCAGCCAGTCGTAGACCACGCGGCTGAGATAATGGATGTCCTCGTCCGACTTGAAGAACAGCTTCTTGGTCTGATCGTCATCCACCCGGCTGCGCGAGAAGCCGGTGCCGATCGGATCGATGAAGACGAGATCGGTGAAATCGAGCCAGCTGTTGGGGTTGTCGCGCAGCACCGCAGGATCGGACGGCGCGTCGCCCTGCGCGCCGAACGCCACCTTCTTCGGCCCGATCGCGCCGAGGTTCAGATAGACCGAGGCCGCGCCGGGGCCGCCGTTGAACGCGAAGGTGACGGGGCGCGAGGCGCCACGGCCGGGTACGGTGTAGGCGGTGTAGACCACCTCGCCCGTCACCTTGCCCTTGTCGTCCTTGATCTGGATCGCGCCGACCGTCGCCACGTAATCGACGCGCTTGCCGCCGATCATCGCGGTCTGCTTGACCGACTTGGGCGCGGGGAAGAGCGGCAGGTCGCCGTCCGGCTTGCCGGCATCCTTGGTCGCTTCCTTTGCGTCGCCCCCCTTCTCCTTGTCGGCGGCGTGCGCCGGCGCGCCGAGCGCCACGAGCAGGGACAGGCAGGAGACGAGCGAAAGGATACGCATGGACGAGAAACCCCTTGGCAGACCGGCGCGTTGAGCGCCTTGCGAAGGGGGTGTCTTAGACCATGCACACAGCGACACCGCAAGCCGAAGCGACGGCGTTTTCGTCACTTTCGCGTCGCCGCCGTTCCGGCTTGTCACCCATGCGAGAGAAGGTTTACCAATAGGGCAAGCGCGACAACAGCGCCCGACCCACAGGGAGGTTGCATTGCAGAGGATCTGGAAGACGGCTGCGGCCGCCATGCTCGCTTCATGCGCGGTGATCGCGCCGGCCGAGGCCCGCGATTTCGATCGCGTCGTCGCCTTTGGCGATTCCTACGCCGATATCGGCAACGTCGCGGCGCTCGCGCCCGGCCTGTTCAACTTCACCGTCTATCCGACCGGACGCTTCTCCGGCGGCACCAACTTCGTCGACACGCTGGCGGGTTACTACAACGTGCCGGAGGCGAACTTCGCGTTCGGCGGCGCGCAGGCGGGATCCGCGAACATCGCCTCGCCACTGCTGCCGGGCTTCGCGCAGGAGGTGCAGCTGTTCGAGACGACGGCGCCGGGCACCTTCGCCTCCAACGATCTGCTCGCCATGTCCGTGGGCGGCAACGACGCGCGCGCCTATCGCATCGGCGGCGGCACGCTGGCGGGCGTCGACGCGGCGACCACCCAGACCGCGACCGACGCGATCAGCGGCGTGCGCCAGCTGGTCGGCAAGGGTGCCAAGCATATCGTCTGGATCGCGGGCGACGCCGGGCAGCTTCCCGAGGCACTGGGCCAGCCGAGTGCTGCGGTCGGCACCGCGTTCAGCAACGCCTACAATGCCAAGATGCAGGCGCTGCTCGCGCCGATCGCCAATAACGGCGTGCAGATCGCCTATGTCGACATCACCACGATCGGCAACGTCGTACGCGCCGATCCGTCCCGCTTCGGCTTCACCAACGTGACGACCGCCTGCCCGCTCACCTGCATCGGCAACAGCGCGCTGCAGAGCCAGTATTTCTTCTATGTCGACGGCGTCCACCTGACCTCCGCCGCCTTCGCGCTGGTCGGCAAATATGCGATCAACCAGATCGAGGCGCCCTACAGCTTCCGCGCCAATGGCGATCTGGTGAACCGCGCGGCGCAGGATTTTGGCCGCACGCTCAACGGCCGCGCCGATCTCGCGCGTGGCGGCAAGGGGCCGGACGGTTTCTCCTTCTATCTGCAGGGCCAGGGCAGCCATGACCGTTACGGCATGGACGAGACGTCCGACGGCTATCGCACGACGTCATGGGGCGCGACCGGCGGGGTCGAGTGGAAGCGGGCCGGGCTGGCGGCGGGCGCGCTGTTCAGCTGGTCCAAGTCGCACGCCGACAGCAGCAGCGTCGCCGACGACAGCGCGCACGCGAAGAGCTATCAGGTCGGCGGCTATGCGGCCTACGACACCGGCAGCCTCTTCGCACAGGCCTATGGCGGCTATGGCTGGCACCATGTCGATATCCGCCGCACCGGCGTCGCCGATCCGCTGAACGCCAGCCCGCGCGCCAACAGCATCTCGGCGGGCGCGCGCGCCGGCTGCCTGGTGCCGACCGCCATGGCCGGATCGGGCCGATCGCCGGCATCGCCTACGCCCACGCCAAGCTCGACGGCTACAACGAGGCGGGCGATCCTGCCGCTGAGCTGAACGTCGCCAGCCAGAAGTTCGACACGGTGATCGCCTCGGCCGGCCTCGAATGGCGGCCCGAACTGGGCGATGCCATCTCGCCCTGGCTGCGCGCCACCGCCGAGAAGAGCGTGCACGGCGATACCCGCGACGTACTCTACGCGCAGGCGGCGGCGCCCGGCGTGATCAACCGCTTCCAGATCCTGAGCGCATCGGACCGTGCCTATGGCGACGTCTCCGGCGGCGTCTCGGCGCGGATCGGCAGTCACCTCGCGATCGAGGCGACCATACACACCAGCTTCTCGCGGCCTGAGGGCAACGACTATGGCGGGTTCGCCGGCGTGAAGCTCTCGCTTTGAGAGCAAGCCACGGGGCGTGACGGCGCGGGCGATCACCTACATAGGGTGCGGACAGTCGGAGATGATACGATGACCCTGCACCGCAAGACGATCGCCTCGCCCGTCGGTGAGTTGACTTTAGTCGCCTCGGACGACGGACTGGTCGCCATCCTGTGGGAGGACGACGCGCCGGATCGGGTGAGGCTCGGCGCGTTGGTGGATTCGCCCGACCATCCGCATCTCGTCCAGACGGAGCGCGAGCTAGGCGACTATTTCGCCGGGCGCCGCACCGCCTTTGCCGTGCCGCTCGACATGCGCGGCACCGATTTCCAGCAATCGGTGTGGCGGGCGCTGCTCACCATCCCGTTCGGCGAGACGCGCAGCTATGCCGAGATCGCCCGGCAGATCGGCCGCCCGACCGCAACGCGCGCGGTGGGCGCCGCCAACGGCCGCAACCCGATCTCGATCATCGCGCCGTGTCACCGGGTGATCGGCAGCAACGGAACACTCACCGGCTTCGCGGGCGGACTGAAGGCGAAGGAATATCTGCTCGGGCTGGAGAGCCGCCAGGGGCGACTGGTCGCTTGACGGCTCCCCGCTCGGTCAGCGGTAGTAATAGTCCCCGCCGATATCATCGAGGAAGCCGGGGCCGGTCGGCGCCCAGCCGAGCGCCTCGCGGGTTCGCGCACTCGACGCTGGAATGTTCGCGCCCGCGAACATCGTGAACCAGCCGAAATGGTCGGCCGCGTCTTCGGGCGCCTTCGACACGACGGGCAGGCCGAGCCGATCACCGATCACGCCCGCGATCTCACGGAAGGGTACGCCCTCCTCGTCGGCGGCATGATAGCGCCGTTGCGTCACGCCCGTTTCGAGCGCGCGGCGATAGACTCGCGCCGCATCGACGCGATGCACACCCGGCCAGCGGTTGGACCCGTCGCCGACATAAGCGGCGGCCCCCTTCTCCCGCGCGATGCCGATCAGGATCGGGACGAAGCCATGATCGCCGTCTCCGTGCACCGACGGCGCCAGCCGCACCACCGCCGCGCGCACTCCGCTCTCGGCAAGCGTGTCGATCGCGGCCTCCGATCCGCGCGGGTAGCTGGCCGAAACCGGCGGCGCCTTGTCCTCCTCGGTGGCCGGACGGCCGTCGGCGAGCCAGGCGAAGCCGGAGGTGGCGATGATCGGCCGGTCGCTGCCCTTCAGCACCGCGCCCATCGCCTCGATCGCGGCGCGATCCTCCGCCGCATTGGCGCCGAAGCGCGAGAAATCGTGGTTGAAGGCGGTGTGGATCACCGCATCGGCCTCGCTCGCCCCTTTCCGCAGCAGATCGAGGTCGCCGATCTCGCCGCGCAGCACTTCGGCTCCGTCCGCCGCGAGCGTGGCGGCCTTCTCCTCGGACCGGCTGAGGCCGATCACCCGATGCCCGTGGGCGATTAGATCCCGCACCACCGCCGAACCGACCCAGCCGGTGGCGCCCGTCACGAATACACGCATGATCTTTCTCCTCGATCGTGTTGCGAGGCGAGGTAGAGGCTGGCATCATCCTGTTACAGTAGTGACCTTATCCTGGTATAACATCTAACAGGCTGACGGAATGGCAACGGAAGCGAACCGGCTCGGCGATTATCTGAAGACGCGGCGGACGAAGCTCGATCCCGCCTCATTGGGCTTCCCCACGCAGCGGCGCCGCACGCCGGGGCTGCGGCGCGAGGAGGTCGCCCAGCGCGCCAATATCAGCCCGACCTGGTATACCTGGCTGGAGCAGGGCAGGGGCGGCAATGCGTCGCCCGACGTGCTCGATCGCATCGCCCGCGCGCTGATGCTGACCGAGGTGGAGCGCGAGCATCTCTTCCTGATCGGGCTGGGCCGGCCGCCGGAGGTCCATTATCGCGGCGGCGACGGCTTCACCCCACGCCTGCAGCGGCTGCTCGACGCGATCCCCTATAGCCCCGCCATCGTCCGCACCGCGACGTGGGAGGTGGTGGCATGGAACCGCGCTGCCGCCGTGGTGCTGACCGACTACGACACGCTGCCGCCGGGGCAGCGCAACATCCTGCGCATGATCTTCCTCAACCCGCGCGTCCGCGAGATCCAGTTCGACTGGGAGAGCGTGGCGCGCGGCGTGGTCGCCGCCTTCCGCGTCGATGCGGCGCGCGCCGGGGCCGATCGCGAGGTCGCGCCGCTGGTCGAGGAGTTGTGCACGCGCAGCCCGGATTTCGCGCGAATGTGGCGAGAGAACGACGTCCAGCTGCACGGTGACGGAATCAAGCGCATGCGCCACCCGGTGCTGGGCACGATCGCGCTCGAATATTCGTCCTTCGCGATCGACGGGCGGCCGGATCTGGGCATGGTCGTCTACACGCCGGCCACAGATGCCGATCGTGACGCGATCCGCTCCCTGGTGGAGCCCGAAGGCAAAATGTAGGAAGATCGCTGGAGCGGGCGAAGGGATAGCAGGCGTCGGGTGCGATTGAGATCGAGCACGTTGTTCGACACGTCGACGGATGGCGGCGACATCGAGAGGCTGGTTCGGCTCGTGCCGAGGCGCTGGTTTGGGCTCAATAATGGTGAAGGTGATCATGTCCTCGCCATCGTCCGGGGTAGCGTGGTCCTGACGCTGGGGTGACGATGGGTCGCCATGATCAGCGGTATCATGGTTCATGGTGAGGCTCCGGTGGAACGGTCAGGGGATCAGGCAGCTTCGGCCATCTGGACCTTGATACGGTGGACGGTCGCGACACCAACGCGGAGCTTCCGGGCCGTGGCATTGATGCTGGTGCCTCGGGCGAGAGACCGTCGAATCTTCTCAGCCTTGTCGGGATCGAGGGGCGGGCGACCGGACCGTTTTCCCTGAGCCTTGCTGCGAGCGAGCCCGGCCATGATCCGTTCTCGGAGGATGGCGCGCTCGAATTCCGAGAAAGACGACAGCATCGAGAACATGGCTCGGCCGGCGGGTGTCGAGGTATCGAGACCCTGCGTATGGAGGTAGAGGTCGATGCCCTTGGCGTTGAT
>BACX01000529.1 GCA_000333335.1 Sphingomonas-like bacterium B12
CGAGGGGGCGGAGCGCGACGAGATCATCGAGAATATCGACATCGGCGGCCCGTCGATGGTGCGATCGGCGGCGAAGAACCACGCGTTTGTCGCGATCGCGACCGATCCGGCCGATTACCTCACGATCATCGCCGAGCTGGACGCCAACGGCGGCGCCACCACGCTCGATCTGCGCCGCAAGCTCGCCGCCAAGGCGTTCGCCGCGACGGCAGCCTATGATGCGATGATCTCGTCGTGGTTCGCCTTCGCCGATCAAGCCGAGGGCTTCCCGGCCTCGCTCTCGGTGCCGCTCACGAAAGGCACGGAACTTCGCTACGGCGAGAATCCGCACCAGAAGGCCGCGCTCTATCTGCCGCTCGGCCCCTCGGCGCGCGGCATCGCGCAGGCCGAGCAGGTGCAGGGCAAGGAGCTTTCCTACAACAATTACAATGACGCCGACGCCGCGCTGGAGCTGGTCAGCGAATTCCGCGATGGCCCGCCGACCGTGGTGATCGTCAAGCACGCCAACCCCTGCGGCGTCGCCACCGGCGCGACGCTGGTCGAGGCCTATGAGGCGGCGCTGGCGTGCGACAGCGTTTCGGCGTTCGGCGGCATCATCGCGGTCAACCGCCCGCTTGACGGGCCGACCGCCGAGGCGATCTCGGGCATCTTCACCGAAGTGGTCGCGGCGCCGTCCGCCGACGAGGCCGCCAAGGCGGTGTTCGCGAAGAAGAAGAATCTCCGCCTGCTGCTCACCGGCGAGCTGCCCGATCCCGCGCGCCCCGGCCTGACGATGAAGTCGATCGCGGGCGGCATGCTCGTTCAATCGCGCGACAATGGCCGCATCGCTCGCGATGACCTCAAGGTCGTCACAAAGCGTGAGCCGACTGCGCAGGAGCTGGAGGACTGTCTCTTCGCCTGGACGGTCGCCAAGCATGTGAAGTCCAACGCGATCGTCTACGCCAAGGGCGGATCGACCGCCGGGATCGGCGCCGGCCAGATGAACCGCCTCGAATCCGCGCGCATCGCCGCATGGAAGGCGAAGGATGCCGCCGACAAGGCGGGCTGGGCCGAGCCTCGCACGATCGGATCGGCGGTCGCCTCGGACGCCTTCTTCCCCTTCGCCGATGGCCTGCTGGCGGCGGTGGAGGCGGGCGCCACGGCGGTGATCCAGCCGGGCGGCTCGATCCGCGACGAGGAGGTGATCGCCGCTGCCGACGAGGCGGGGTTGGCGATGGTGTTCACCGGGATGCGCCACTTCCGGCACTGATCTTCATCCTCCCTACGCGAAGCGTGGGGAGGGGGCCGCCCGCGAAGCGGGTGGTGGAGGTGTAGGCGCGGCGCATTCCCCTCCACCATCCTGCGGATGGTCCCCCTCCCCATCTGCGATGGGGAAGATGAGCGTTACGCCGCCGCCGGCGCTTCCTCGCCCGGCTTCAGGCTGAACAGCATCCGGTCCTCTGCCCCGAAACCGCGATACCAGATCACCGCGCCATAAGCGGCGAGGATTGCGGCGACGCCGATCGCGAGTTCCACCCATTCAGGCGTCCAGGTGAAGGCGATGCCCACCACCGTCCCTGTCGCCGCCGCCGGCACCAATGCCCAGCGCCAGCCCGACACACGATGGCCGAGCAGCCTGGCCAGCAAGTTCGATTTGGCAACCGAGGCCGCACCCAGCATGATCATCAGCGCTATGGCAGGGCCGGCGGCGGCGATGGCATCGTCCTTGGGATCGGGGCGGGGCGCGATCCAGCCCCAGTCGACCAGCGGCGGCAGCGCGTGGCGGAACAGGTGGACGAGGATCACCGACAGCACCGTCTGCCCCACGATCATCGCCACCGAGATGGCGAGGTTGCGCTTCGCCGCGATGTAGATCAGCGCCGCCTCGCTCACCACGGCGGTCGCCGCGATCGCTTCCGCCGCGAGCAGCACGGCGAGCGCGCCGGTGCCTCCGACGAACTTCGGGCCGACCAGCCCCATCACCGCCTCGCCCGGTATGCCGAGCGCCAGCGCGATGCCGACCTGGGCTGCGATGATCCAGAAGCCGACCTGCCGCACCTGCTTCGCCACCGCCGCTTTGTTGTCCTCGGCGAGATTCTGCGTGATCACCGGGCCGAGGATCGGATCGAAGCTGGTCTTGAGCTTCTGCGGCAGGCTGGCGACCTGCTGCGCGACATAATAGATGCCGACGATCGCCGGCGAGAAGAACAGGCCGAGCAAAGCGATGTCGAGCCTGCGAGAACCCCATTCGATCGCGTCCGCACCGGCGAGCGGCAGGTTCTTCTTCATCATCTTGAGGATCTGCGACGGCTCGGGCGCCCAGCCACGCGGCGGGCCATATTCGCGCATCAGCGGCCAGATCGAGGCGGCCAGCGCGGCGATCGCCGAGATGGCGTAGGACAATATCAGGCCGTCACGCAGCGAATAGAAGGCGAAACCGAAGGCGGCGATGCTGATCGCCCACGGCTCGATCAGCGAGCGCGCCGTCACGGTCGCGCCGATATTGCCGCGATAGGCGAGGCCCGCGAGCGCGATGTCCGATCCCGTCCAGGCGAAGACGGTCAAGGGCAGCAGCCAGTCGAACCCGTTCACTTCGCTATTCGGGAAGAGCAGGATCGGCCACATCATCAGCACGCCCGACGCGACGATCGAGACGATGAAGCCGACGAGGATACCGTCCCAGATCACATGGACATGCGGCCGCTTGGTGGTGGAAAGCTGCTGCGCGAGGCCGCGCTTCAGGCCTAGCGTCGCGAGCTGCGCGGCGAACTCGACGATGATCGTGGCATAGGCGAACCGCCCCAGCACCGCCGCGCCATACCAGCGCCCGGCGATGAACAGGAAGGGCAGCCGCGCGGCGAGGCGCAGCAGGAAGCCGAGGAAGTTGGTCCTGCCGCCTTTGGCGAGCGCGGCGATGTCTCCGGGGCCGTCCTTGTCCTTGGAATCGCTCAATGCGCGGCGCCCCAGCTCGGGCCGGTGCCGATCTCGATGCCGAGCGGCACCGAGAGGTGGACGATCGGCTCGGCGGCGTGCGCCATGACGCGCTCGATCACCGGCTTCGCCGCCTCGACATCGCCCTCGGGCAATTCGAACACCAGCTCGTCATGCACCTGCAGGAGCATCTTCACGTTGGGCAAGCCGGCCTCGGCCAGCGCAGGCCCCATGCGGACCATCGCGCGCTTGATGATGTCGGCGCTGGTGCCCTGGATCGGCGCGTTGATCGCGGCGCGTTCCGCCCCTTGCCGGATATGCTGGATCGAGTTGGTGATCTGCGGGAACCAGGTCTTGCGGCCGAACAGGGTCTCGGTGAAGCCCTTGGAACGGGCGTGCTCGGTCGTCTCGTTGATATAGGCGCTGATGCCGGGGAAGCGCTCGAAATAGCGGCTGATCATCGCCTGCGCCTCGTCCGCGCTGATCTCGAGGCGGCCGGCGAGGCCCCAGCGCGAGATGCCGTAGAGGATCGCGAAGTTGATCGTCTTGGCGCGGCCGCGCGTATCCCGGTTGACCTCGCCGAACAGCTCCATCGCGGTGCGGGCGTGGACGTCCTCCCCGGCCGCGAAGGCTTCCTTGAGCGCCGGCACGTCGGCCATGTGGGCGGCGAGGCGTAGCTCGATCTGGCTGTAGTCGGCGGCGAGGATGACGTGGCCCGGCTCGGCGACGAAAGCGTCGCGGATCTGACGGCCGGTCTCGGTGCGGATCGGGATGTTCTGGAGGTTGGGATCGGTCGAGGAGAGCCGTCCGGTCTGCGCGCCGGTCAGCGAGTAGGAGGTGTGGACGCGCCCCGTCACCCGGTTGATCTGCGCCTGCAGCGCCTCGGTGTAGGTGGACTTGAGCCTGGCGACCTGCCGCCAGTCGAGCACCAGCCGGCAAAGGGCGTTGCCTCGGCGCCAGCTTCTCCAGCACCGTCACGTCGTGGAGTAGGCGCCGGATTTGCCCTTCTGCCGCCCTTCAGGCCCTTCTCGTCGAACAGAACGACGCCCAATTGCTGCGGCGATCCGATGGTGAAGGGGTGGCCGGCCTCGGCGTAGATTTCCTCCTCCAGCCGCGCCATCTCCTGCGTGAACTGGCTGGAAAGCTGCGCGAGCTTGTGGCGATCGACCTTGATGCCGGCGCGCTCCATCCCCGCCACCACCGGGATCAGCGGGCGGTCGACGAGTTCGTACACGCGCGTCGCCGCTTCGTGCGCGAGGCGGGGCTTGAGGCGCGTCCACAGGCGGAAGGTGACGTCGGCATCCTCCGCCGCATAGGCGGTGGCGCGATCGAGCGGCACGTGCGCGAAGCTGATCTGCTTCTTGCCGGTGCCGGTCACGTCCTTGAAGCTGGTGCAGGTGTGGGCGAGATGGGTGGTCGCCGCCACGTCCATGCCGTGCCCGCCCAGCATCTTGCCGCTGTCGAGATCGAAGGAGATCACCATCGTGTCGTCATAGGGCGCGATGACGAGGCCGTGCCGGGCCAGCACGTTGATGTCGTATTTGATGTTGTGCCCGATCTTGAGCACCGCCGGATCGCTCAGCACCGGGAGCAATTTATCCACCACGACGCTCAGCGGAAGCTGCGGCGGCTTTTCCCCGAACATGTCGTCGCTGGAGACGTGAGCGACGGGAATGTAGGCGGCGCGGCCGGGCGCGGTGGCGAGGCTGATGCCGACGAGGCCGGAGGCGACGCTGTCCAGCGCATCGGTCTCGGTGTCGATGGCGAGCAGGCCACCGGCATAGGCTTCGGCGATGATCGCATCGAGCGCGGCTTCGTCGGAGATCGTCTGATAGGCAGTGCAGTCGATCGGCGGCAGTTCGGGAAGCGAAGGTATCCCCGTGCGCGCCTCCACCTCGGCGGCCGGAGCGGTCGCATCGGTCACCGGCGTCGCGTGGAGATCGACCGGGCGGGGCATCGGCCGCTCGCCGGTCAGCCGCGAGAGCAGAGTCTTGAAGCCCTGATCCTCGAGGAATTCGCGCAACGGCTCTGGCGGGATTCCGTCCAGCTTGAGCGAGTCGAGATCCTGCGGCAGCGGCATGTCGCAGTGAAGCGCGACCAGCTTCCGGGACAATCGCGCCATCTCGACATTGTTCTCGAGATTCTCGCGCATCTTGGAGGGCTTCATCGCCGGGATCGCGGCGAGCACGCCTTCCAGATCGCCATGTTCGGTGATCAGCTTGGAGGCGGTCTTGGGGCCGATGCCCGGCACGCCCGGCACGTTGTCGACGCTGTCGCCCATCAGCGCCAGCACGTCGCCCAGCCGCTCCGGCCCGACGCCGAACTTGTCGATCACATACTGGGATGACCTCCGCTCGTTCTTCATCGTGTCGAGCATGTCGACCTGGCCGGGGATGATCAGCTGCGCCAGATCCTTGTCGGACGACACGATGGTGACGCTCCATCCCGCCTCGACCGCGCGGCAGGTGTAGGTGGCGATGATGTCGTCCGCCTCGAACCCCTCTTCCTCGATGCAGGGCAAAGAGAAGGCCCTGGTCGCGGTGCGGATCAGCGGGAATTGCGGGACGAGATCCTCGGGGGGAGGCGGTCGGTGCGCCTTGTACTGATCGTACATGTCGTTGCGGAAGGTGTGGCTGCCCTTGTCCAGCACGACCGCCAAGTGGCTCGGCCCGTCCGCCTTGTGGAGCGCGTCGGCCAGCTTCCACAGCATCGCGGTATAGCCGTAGACCGCGCCGACATTCAGCCCATGGCGGTTGGTGAGCGGCGGCAGCTGGTGATAGGCGCGGAAGATGTAGCCCGAGCCGTCGACGAGGTAGAGATGATTGGACGCCATGACCGCTCCCGCTTAGCAAGCGCCGCACGGGATGGCGACAGGGCTTGCGCTTGAAGGGCAAGCTGTGGCGAAACTGCCATTGCGGGGAAATGAAGGGAGTGTTTCGATGCGCATCATGACCGGACTTGCCGCCCTCCTCCTCGCCGGCGGCGCGATGGCCCAGACCACGGCCGACACGCCGCCGCTGACCAAGACCGCGACGCTGAAGGACGGCAAGGGCGCCGACATCGGCACGGTGACGATCACCGACGCACCCATGGGCGTGCTGGTGCGCGTCGAGGCGAGCGGGCTGACGCCGGGCTGGCACGGCATCCATTTCCACGAGAAGGGCGATTGCTCGGACGCCGCGTTCAAGATGTCGGGCGGCCACGTCCACACCATGACGCCGTCGGTCCACGGCCTGCTCAACCCCAAGGCGACCGATCAGGGCGACCTGCCCAACATCTATGCGGGCGCGGACGGCAAGGCGATGGCCGACCTGTATTCGCCCTACGCCTCGCTCAAGGCGGTGAAGGGCCGCGCGAACCTGCTGGACGCGGACGGATCGGCGGTGGTGATCCACGCCTCGCCCGACGATTATTCCACCCAGCCGATCGGCGGAGCGGGCGCGCGCGTCGCCTGCGCGGTGGTGAAGTAAGGCGCCGGCCCGGATGATCCGATCGATCGCGTTGCTGGGTTCCGCCCTGCTTGCCGTGCAGCCGGTCTCGGCCGGCCTGTTCGGCAAGCAGGCGGTCAGTGTGGCGGATATCCACGGCTCGCCCCGCCCGATGACGGTGACGGCGCCCAACGGGCGGACGCGGGCGATCGCGCGCTTTTCCGATTTCACCGGTACCGATTCGGACGACGGGCACCTCTCGGTGTTCATCGGCGGCGACGATCATGATTTCTCCGGCGGCCCCAATGGCGAACTGCTCTGGGCGCCCGATTCGACCGCGATCGCCGTCACGTCCGACAATGGCGCGATCGACGGCCAGTACGAGACCTCGATCATGGTCAAGCCGGAGAGGGGCCGCCACTGGCGTGAAACGGACATCACCGATCGCGTCGCGAAACTGTTCAAGCCGCACATGGATTGCGAGGAGGACGAGGATCCGAATGTCGGCGCGATCGGCTTCACCAGCGGCCAGCGGCTGATCGTCGCGGCGCAGGTGCCGCGCCGATCGAGCTGTGTCGATCGCGGTAGCTTCGCGGCGTATATCGTCGATGTCGACAGCGGCGAGGTGCTGATGGAGCTCAGCCAGAAGCAGGTCGAGGCGCGCTACCGCCGGATGCTCGGTACGGTGCTGACCGCCGGGCCGGTGCAGCACCGCCGGCACCGGCGCTAGGGGACGAGGCCATTAGGGGACGAGAATGGTGTCCCGCGCCTCGGCCATCGTCTCGGGATAATCCAGCGTGTAGTGCAGGCCCCGGCTCTCCTTGCGGGCGAGCGCGCAGCGGACGATCAGGTCGGCGACTTCCACCAGATTGCGCAGCTCGATCAGATCGGGCGTGACGCGGAAATTGCCGTAATAATCCTCCACCTCGCGGCGGAGCAGCTTGATGCGGTGCTGCGCGCGTTCCAGCCGCTTGGTGGTGCGCACGATGCCGACATAATCCCACATGAAGCGGCGGATCTCGCGCCAGTTATGCTGAACGATCACCTCTTCGTCCGAATCGGTGACACGGCTCTCGTCCCACGGGCGGATCGGGGGCGGGGAGGGCATTTCGTCGAAGTGGCGGGTGATGTGGCCCGCCGCCGCCTCGCCGAACACGAAACATTCGAGCAGCGAGTTCGACGCGAGGCGATTGGCGCCGTGCAGGCCGGACTGCGTGCATTCGCCCGCCGCATAGAGGCCGGGCAGATCGGTCCGCCCCTTCAGGTCCACGATGATGCCGCCGCAGGTGTAATGCTGGGCGGGGACGACCGGGATCGGCTGGGTGGTGATGTCGATGCCGAGGCTCAGCAGCTTGGCGTAGATGGTCGGGAAGTGATGCTTCACGAACTCGGGCGGCTGGTGGCTGATGTCGAGGTGGACGTAATCGAGGCCGAGCCGCTTGATCTCATGGTCGATCGCGCGCGCCACGATGTCGCGGGGCGCCAGTTCCTCGCGGGAATCGAAATCGGGCATGAAGCGATGGCCCGCACCCGGCACGCCCGGCGGCAACTTGAGATGTCCGCCCTCGCCGCGCATCGCCTCGGTGATCAGGAAATTCTTGACCTCGAGGTTCCAGAGGCACGTCGGGTGGAACTGCATCATCTCCATGTTGGAGACGCGCGCACCGGCCCTCCACGCCATGGCGATGCCGTCACCCGTGGCACCGCGCGGAGCGGTGGAATAGAGATAGGTGCGCCCCGCGCCGCCGGTGGCGAGGATGGTCGCCTTGGCGGTGTAGAGCTCGACCTCGCCAGTGCGCCGGTTGAGCGCGTAGACGCCCCAGACATGGCCGTCGCCCAGATAGCGTTCGCCATGGCGCGACGTGGCGAGGTCGATCGCCGCCATATCGGGGATCAGCGTGATGTTCGGATGCGCGACCGCGGCCTTCTCCAGCGCGACCTGCACGGCATGCCCGGTCGCATCGTCGACATGGGCGATGCGGCGATGGCTGTGCCCGCCTTCGCGGGTGAGGTGGAGCGCATTGCCCTCCTGGTTGAACGGCACGCCCAGTTCGACAAGCCGCTGGATCGCCTTCGGCGCGCCCTCGATCACCAGTTCGACGGTGGCGCGGTTGTTGAGGCCCGCGCCGGCCACCATCGTATCCTCGATATGATTCTCGAAGCTGTCGCCGTCCTCCAGCACCGCGGCGATGCCGCCCTGTGCCCAGTTGGTCGATCCTTCCGAAAGTCCGCCCTTGGCGAGCACCGCCACCCTGAAACGCTCGGCCAGCGACAGCGCGGCGGTCAGCCCCGCAGCGCCCGATCCGACGATGACGACGTCGAACGCCCTCATCCCCTCCTGGCGGGTCGCCATCTCAGGCGGCGGCCTTGTCTGACGTCAGGCTGAGGAACACGTCCTCCAGATCGGCCTCCCGAGTGGAGACGTCGACGACGCTGTAGCCGGCCGTGTTGAGCGCGGTCAGCACCTCGCCGGCATTCACCTTGTCCTTGTGGTAGGTGATGGCGATCACCCGATCGCCCTTCAGCTCGGCCTTTTCGAAGATCGGCGAATCGGGCGCGGTGGCGATGTCGCGATCCAGCGTCACTTCGACCACCTTCTCCTGCGCCTTGGACAGCAGCTCGGAGGTCGGCTCGTTGGCGATCAGGCGGCCGTGGTTGATGATCGCGATGCGATCGCACAGCTCCTGCGCTTCCTCCAGATAGTGGGTGGTCAGTACCACGGTGACGCCCTGCTCGTTGAGCTGGCGTACATAGGCCCAGAGCTGCTGGCGGAGTTCGATGTCCACGCCGGCGGTCGGCTCGTCGAGCACCAGCACCGGCGGCGTGTGGACCATCGCCTTCGCCACCAGCAGCCGCCGCTTCATGCCTCCCGACAGCGTGCGGGAATAGGCGTTGGCCTTGTCTTCCAGATGGACCGCGCGCAGCAGCTCCATCGTCTTCCGTTCGGCCTTGGGGATGCCGTAGAGACCCGCCTGGATCTCCAGCGCTCGGAC
>BACX01000528.1 GCA_000333335.1 Sphingomonas-like bacterium B12
GGGCGCGCCCCTTCAGGGCGGGCCGGATCGCTACGCCGCCAACATCCGCGCGTTGAGGGGGCTGTAGAGATGGTCGTCGCCCGCCGGATCGAGAAAGGCCCCGAGCCGCTCCCGGCCGAGGACGGCATCGAGCCCGGCCGTCGCCTGATCCGCGTCGGCGACGACAAGGGACAGAGCCTCGCCGAGCGGCTGGCGGCGCATTTCAACCGGCTGACCTGGAACACGCCGTTCCACTCCTTCCGCCTGCGCGGGCGCTTCCCGCTCAAGCTGCTCGGCGTGCCGCGCGATCCGATCCCCGGTGATCGCGAGGTGGGTCTGGACGTCATGGACGGCGAGGTGACGCTCGGCCGCCAGCGCGCCGACACCGCGACGCTGGATTTCGCGGCACCGGGCCGCCCGGCAGGCTTCGCCGACCATCTGCAGAGCTTCGCCTGGCTGCGCGATCTCGCCGCCGCCGGTACCCGGCTCGATAGCGCCCCCTACGCCGAGGCGCTGATGCGGCGCTGGCTGGCGCGCCATGGCGAAGCGGTGGACGAGGCGGGCTGGCGCGCGGACCTCTGGGGCAAGCGCATCCTCAATTGGGCGGCGCACGCGCCTTTGATCCTGTCGTCTTCCGATCTCGTCTATCGCTCGGCCGTGCTCAACACGTTGGCGCGGGGCGCCCGGCATCTCGATCGCACCGCCGACAAGGCGCCGATCGGCCTGCCTCGCATCGCGGCCTATGCCGGCACGATCGCGGCCGGCCTGCTCATCCCCGGCGGCGATCCGCGCCTGATCCATGGCGAGCAGGGCATCGCCAAGGCGCTGGGACAGGGCGTCCATCCGGACGGCGGCATCGTCAGCCGCTCGCCGGTGGAGATGATCGAGCTGATCGAGCTGCTGGCGCAGTTGCTGGCCGTCTATGAGGAGCGCCGCCGCGAGCCGCCGACGCCGGTGGTCAACGCGCTCGCCAAGGCGGTGCCGGTGCTGCTCGGCGTGACGATGGGCGACGGCGCGCTCTCCAGCTGGCAGGGCGGCTGCGGCCTGACGCCGGAGCGCGTCGCGCGCGCCGTCGCGGCGTCGGGCATCCGCACCCGGCCGTTGCGCCAGTCGCGCGAATGGGGTTTCCAGCGGCTCTCGGGCGGCGCGACCGTGGTGGTGGCCGATTGCGCGCCGCCTCCCGCTTCCCGCTTGGCGCGCGGCGGCTGCGCTTCGACGCTCGCCTTCGAACTTTCGGACGGGCCGCAGCGGATCATCGTCAATTGCGGCGGTGACAAGCCCTGGGCGGCGCTGCCCCATGCGATCACAGAGGCGCTGCGCACCAGCGCCGCGCACTCGACGCTGGTGCTGGCCGATACCAACTCCACCGCCATCCACACCGACGGCTCGCTCGGCAAGGGCGTGACGCTGGTCGAACTCGATCGCCGCGAAGAGGAGGCGGCGAGCCGCATCGAGGGCACGCATGACGGCTATGTCCGTCGCTTGGGCCTGCAGCATCGCCGCAAGCTGGCGCTCGCCGCCGACGGGCGCGAGCTCGGCGGCGAGGACGTGCTGCTGCCCGCCGGATCGCGCAAGAGCGGCGGCCTGATCACCTTCGCGCTGCGCTTCCATCTCGCGCCCGGCGTCGAGCCGACCGCGACGGCGGACGGCCTCGGCGCGCTGCTGCGCGTCGATGGCGGCCCCCTCTGGCAGTTCCGCTGCCGCGGCGGCGCGCTCTCGATCGAGGAAAGCATTTGGATCGACGGCGACGGCCGTCCCGTCTCGACCAGCCAGCTCGTCGTCACCGGGGAGACGCCGGCCGGCGGCACCAGCATTTCCTGGGCGTTGAAGCGAGCGAGCTGACATTCCGATCGTCATTGCGAGGAGCGCGGCGACGCGGCAATCCATCGGCGCCGCGCCAGCAGATCGAGATTGCTTCGCACCGCTCGCAATGGCGAAGTGTTGCCGCTAGAGGCGCGTCCAAAGGCTTCGAGGAACACACCATGTCGAACGTGAAGATCACCCGTGCGCTGTTGTCGGTGTCCGACAAGGCAGGGCTCGTCGAGCTGGGCCAGGCGCTCGCCCGCCATGGCGTCGAACTGCTGTCCACCGGCGGCACCGCGAAGGCGCTGCGCGACGCGGGTCTCACCGTGAAGGACGTGTCCGAACATACCGGCTTCCCCGAGATGATGGACGGCCGCGTCAAGACTCTGCACCCGATGGTGCATGGCGGCCTGCTCGCCGTGCGCGACGACGCGGCGCCGCGCGGCGATGAT
>BACX01000527.1 GCA_000333335.1 Sphingomonas-like bacterium B12
ATGGCCGAAAAGCTCGGCGCGACGAGCCTGATGCCTGGCATCTCCGACTCGACAATGCCGATGTCACCGGCCTGCCGGGCTTCGAGGAAGGCGCATGGTGGGTGCAGGATCTCTCCGCCTCGTTGCCCGCGCGACTGATCGGACGAGGCGAGGGGACGGCGCTCGATCTCTGCGCGGCGCCCGGCGGCAAGACGATGCAGCTCGCCTCCGCCGGGTGGAAGGTGACGGCGGTGGAGATGGCCGCCAAGCGTCTCGCACGACTTTCCGATAATCTCGCCCGCGTGAATCTCTCGGCCGATCTGGTCGAGGCCGACGTGATGCGATGGGAGCCGCAGGAATCCGCCGATGCGGTGCTGCTCGACGCGCCGTGCTCGGCGACGGGCATCTTCCGCCGCCACCCGGACGTCCTCCACCGCGTCCGCCCGCGCGCCATCGCCGAGCTGGCCGAAGTGCAGCGCGCGATGCTTGCCCGCGCCGGGCAATGGGTGAAGCCCGGTGGGCGGCTGGTCTATGCGGTCTGCTCGCTGGAGCCGCAGGAGGGGGAGGAGATCGCCTCCAGTTTCGACACGCCCGGCTTCGCGATCGATCCGGTCCGGCCAGACGAACTGCCCGCCGGCCTCATTCCCAACGAACAGGGCTTCCTCCGCATCCCCCCCGGTTCGCTGGCGCAGGTCGGCGGATGCGACGGTTTCTTCATCGCCCGATGGCGTCGAGACTCTTGAAGCGCGACCCCGCTTCCGGCTACGCGCATTAACCGTGGTGAAACCAGTCCGTATCGCTCCGTCCATATTGTCCGCAGACTTCGCGTGTCTGGGCGAGGAGGTGCGCGCGATCGACGCGGCCGGCGCCGACTGGATCCATGTCGACGTCATGGACGGTCATTTCGTGCCCAACATCACGATCGGCCCGGCGGTGGTGAAGGCGCTGCGTCCGCACACCACGAAGCCCTTCGACGTCCACCTGATGATCGCGCCGATCGATCCCTATCTGGAGGCCTTCGCCGAGGCCGGCGCCGATCACATCACCGTGCATCCCGAGGCCGGACCGCACATCCACCGCACCGTCCAGACGATCAAGGCACTGGGCAAGCAGGCGGGCGTGGTGCTGTGCCCGGCGACCAACGAGGACGCGCTCGATTATCTGCTCGACACGATCGACCTCGTGCTGATCATGTCGGTGAACCCCGGCTTCGGCGGGCAGAGCTTCATCCATAGCCAGCTGAAGAAGATCGAGCGGGTTCGCGCGATGATCGACGCGACCGGCCGCGCCATCGATCTCGAGGTCGACGGCGGCGTCGATGCCGAGACGGCGAAGCTCTGCATCGAGGCGGGC
>BACX01000526.1 GCA_000333335.1 Sphingomonas-like bacterium B12
CCGCGTGCTGAAGCGTGAGGGCCCCGCGCATGACGATGCCGTCAAGGCCGCGCCCCTCGTGGCAAGCGCGGTGCCGCTATCGGACATCGCGGCGGGCACCAGGCTCGCGATCACGCTCGGCCGCCGCCAAAGCCGAGCCGCCGATCGTCCGATCGACGCGCTCAGCTTCCGCGCGCGCTTCGATCTCGCGCTCAGCCTCACCCGCGTGAACGGTGCACTCACGCTACAGCGCCTGCCGATCGCGGTGGATGCCACGCCGATGCGGCTAACCGGCGCGATCGGCGGCAGCCTCTACGAAGCCGAACGCAATGCCGGGGCGCCGCCCTCCGTGGTGGCCGACTACATCAAGGCGATCGCCAAGCGCGTGGACATCGACGACATCATGGCGTCGGACCACTTCGACATGGTGTTCGAGCACAAGCGCGCCGCCACCGGCGAGGTGCAGACCGGGCGACTGCTCTACGCCGGCATCGTCCACGAAGGCGAAACCCTGCGCCTCGCGCGCTGGACGCTCGGCGGGCGCGAGCAATGGTTCGATGCCAGCGGCGCGGGCGAGACGCGCGACGGCTTCACCATGCCGGTCTCCGGCGCGCGGATGTCCTCGGGCTTCGGGATGCGCTTCCACCCCATCCTCGGCTTCAGCCGGATGCACCAGGGCGTCGATCTCGCGGCGCCCTACGGCACGCCGATCGTGGCTGCGGCGGACGGCGTGGTACGCTTCGCCGGCTGGCACGGCGGCCACGGCAATTTCGTCCAGATCGCGCACGACGGCGGGATGGGCACCGGCTACGGTCACATGAGCCGCATCATCGTGCATCCGGGCGAAACCGTGAACCAGGGCGAGTTGATCGGCTATGTCGGCTCGACGGGGCTTTCGACCGGGCCGCATTGCCATTTCGAGGTCTATCGCGGCGGGCAGGCGATCGATCCGGCCAGCGCCAGCTTCGAGCGCACCGAGCGGATCGGCGGCGGCGCGCTGGCGAAGTTCAAGGCGATGATGGCACGGTTCGCGGGCTTGCCGGTGAGCGGCACCCAGACCGCACAGGCGAGGGTGGCGGTCAAGGGCTGACTTCCATCGTCATCGCGAGGCACGAAGCGCCGTGGCGATCCATTCCGGCGGGTAGATTGCTTCCCCCGGAACAAGTCCGGGGGTCGCAAGGACGAAGGGAAAGTTACTTCCCCTTGCGCCACCGCGCGATCACGCGGGCGATCATCTCCGCCTCGCCGCCCTGGTTCTTCCACAGCACCGAGAAGAGCGGATCGCCCGACGCCGGGCGCTTGTTCTCTTCGAGATTGTCGAAGGAAATGCGCATCGGGATCGAGGCGCCCTCGCCGCACACCACGCATTCGCGATTGCGCAGCGCCGGGATGGTTTCCATGAAGCCGCGCGCGCCTTCGGGCATCGCCGCCTTCACGTGCGCCTGGTCGCGCTCGTTGTTGAGGCGCATCGCGATGATCGTGCCGCACTGGGAGAGCACGCCCTCGGCGAGATCGGACGGCCGCTGCGTGATCAGTCCCAGCGACACGCCGTACTTGCGGCCTTCCTTGGCGATCCGTTCCAGCACGCGCCGCACGGCCGACTGGCCGGGGATGCGATCCGACGGGATGTAGCGGTGCGCCTCCTCGCAGACGAGCAGGATCGGGCGCGGCGTCTCGTGGCGGGACCAGATCGCATAATCGAAGACGAGGCGGCTGAGCAGCGCGACCACCACCGAGGTGATTTCGGACGGCACGCCCGACACGTCGATGATCGAGATCGGCTTGCCGTGGGTCGGCAGGCGGAACAGGCGGGCGATCGTCGCCGCCATCGTGTCCGCCACCAGCATGCCGGAGAACATGAAGCCATAGCGCGGATCGGCGCGCAGCTCCTCGATCTTGGTCTTCAGTCGCATGTGGGAGCTGGTATCGCCGGCGCGATCGAGCTTGCCCATGTCGGTGACGATGAAGTTGAGCAGATCGGACAGCAGATAGGGGATCGGGCTGTCGACCGTGATCTTGGCGATACCCTCCGCCGCGCGGCTCTTCTGGCGCGCGGCGAGCAGGCATTTGGCGAGCACGTCCATGTCGCGCTGACGCTCTGCGCCCTCGGTGCCAATCAGCACCTCGGTATGCTCCTCGAAGGTGAGCAGCCAGTAGGGGAGCTGGAGATTCTCGACGTCGAACAGCTCGCCATAGCCGTCGAATGCGGCGGGATATTCGCCGTGCGGATCGATCATCACGACATGGCCCTGCGGCGCCATCTCGCAGATGCGGTGCAGGATCAGCGCGAGGCTGGTCGACTTGCCGGTGCCGGTCGAACCGACCAGCGCGAAATGGCGGCCGAGCAGCGAATCGATATAGAGCGAACCGCGCACGTCCGACGTGGGATAGACGGTGCCGATCTCGATGTGCGCGCGATCCTCCGCCGCGAATATCTGCATCATGTCGGCATGGCCGGCCGGATAGACCGAGACGCCCGGCATCGGATAGCGCGTCACGCCGCGACGGAAATCGAGCATGCGACCAGTGGTGAGGCAGGCGCGCCCTTCGCCGAGGAAGTCGATATCGGCGGCGATGCGATCGCCGTCACCGCGCTCGAGGCTGAGCGAGCGGACATTGGCGGCCAGCCAAAGGTCGCCGCACCGCATCTTGATCTGGCTGCCGACCTCGCCGGCGAGCGCGACGCCGCCGCCGGTCTCGGCGCCGTCATGCAGGCGCTGGATGGCGCGCGCGTCGAACACCACGCGGGCGGAGCCGCCACCGACATCGAGGACGAAGCCGATCTCGGTCAGCGGCGAGTCGCGGCGCGGCTCGGGCGCCACCGGCGTGGAACTCTCTTCGGCAAACCCCCGCCAGCCCAGTCCGTCCACGTGCGAATTCCTTTCCCCTGAACCGCCGTTCCTAGCGCGCCATGGGTAAAGAAATGACTGAGAACGCGGTTAATTGCGCCGAAACAGCGCGCCCGCGGCCCAGCCGATGGCCAGCGACACCGCCACCGCGACGAGGCCGTAGGTGAACGGCCAGCGGTGCGCCGCCAGCGTCACGAAGCGCTCGAACCCCTGCTTGCCGATATCGACCTCGCGCACCGCCCCGGCCACCACCTTGCCGTCCTGGATCAGGAATGTCTCGGCGACATAGCGGCCGACCGGCACGCGCGCCGGGATCGCGATCTGCGCGCGGTAGAGCGCGCCATCGCGAATCGAGACGCCATGCGCATCCTCGACATAGAGACCCGACCGGCGTTTGAGATCGACGAGGCCGGTCTCGAACCGTGCCTGCTCGGCGGGCGGCGCGCCCGAGGCGGGGGACATCTGCAGGCTGTCCAGCCCCAGCTCGTAGATGGCGGCGGTGCGCTGGTCGATCAACTGGCTCAGCGGGCGCGAACTGGCGACGGCGTAGAAGGTGGGAGCGGAGCGGAAGCGCGCACTGTCGGCGTTCAGCCACATGCCCGCCACCTTCTGCTTCTCGCGCACCAGGATCGATTGGGTCGGCCCCTTCAGCACCACCGCGATGTCGGCCGGATGATCGGGTTGGCGGCCACGCGGATAGAGGATCGCGCCGAACAGCAGCAGCTCCGCACCGGTGAAGCTGTAGATGATCTGGACCTCGTTGTCCGAGACGTCGGGCACCAGCACCGGCTTCGCCGCCCCCATGCAGAGGAGGGCCGTGAGCGCCGCGAGACCCCTCATCCGAGCTCCACGCTGTAAAGCTCGCCCGGCCGCCAGGTCAGCCCGATCGCCATGCGCACCGCCACCGCCAGCACGATCAGCGCGAGCATCAGGCGCAGATATTCGGGCTTCAGCCTCATCGCGAAGCGGCTGCCTATCTGCGCGCCGATCGCCGATCCGATCAGCAGCAGGATGGCCAATACGATATCCACCGCCTCGGTGGTGACGGCGTGGATGAGCGTGGTCGCGGCGGTGACGAACAGGATCTGGAAGAGGCTGGTGCCCACCACCACCTGCGCCGCCATGCCGAGCAGGTAGATCATCGCCGGCACCATCACGAACCCGCCGCCGACGCCAAGGCTCACGGTGAGCACGCCGGTCAGCACGCCGAGCAGGAAGGGCGCTGGCGGTGAAATATAGAGGCCGGATCGGTAGAAGCGGTATCGGCCCGGCAGCGCCGCGATCAGCGGATTGTGCCGGCGCGGCTTGCGGACCGGCTTGCGCCCCTGCCGCTGCGCCAGGATGGTCGCGATCGATTCCCGCGCCATCAGGCCGCCGATCGATCCCAACATCAGCACATAGACGAGCGCGATCACCGTATCGATCTGGCCGAGCCGCTGCAGCAGCCGGAACAGCAGCGCACCCAGCCCCGATCCGACGATGCCGCCCGCGACCATGACGCCACCCATCTGGAAATCGACCCCGCCGCGCCGCATCTGGGCCAGCACGCCCGACACGCTGGCACCGGTGATCTGCGTGGCGGAGGAGGCGACCGCGACCGTGGGCGGGATCCCGTAGAAGATCAGCAGCGGCGTCGTCAGGAAGCCGCCACCCACCCCGAACATGCCTGAGAGCAGGCCGACCCCGGCGCCGAGCAGCACGATCACCAGGATGTTCACCGAAAGGCCGGCGATGGGCAGGTAGATGTGCATGGCACAGGGCTAACCGATCGGGGCGCCCAGAGCCAGACGCCAGCGCTAGAAGTCGGTGGCGATCGTCAGTGCCAAACCCGATCCGGGCCGGGCATGGCCCAACACGCGTTCGCGCCAGTCGAGCGCGACGGCGACCGAGCGATGCTCGACCGGCAGGCGCAGCACGGCCGACGGCCCGACGTCGAGCCGGGACGCGCCGGGCTGGGCAGCACCCCACAGGCCTCCGCCGATCGCCAGAGACGTGCCGTCCCCCATGTCGATCGATCGCGCGATCCGTGCCGCGCCGTCGGCATAAAGATCCCGTCGATGCACACCCACCACGCCCGCCTCGCCATAGGCATCAAGCCGCCAGCCCGGCGCGATGCGGACGTCGTACACGCCCCCGGCCGCACCCAGCGTCCAGGCATGGCGCCCGCCGCGATCGATCGCGATCCGCCGTTCCGCCATCAGGTGGACGGGCAGCGCGTCCATGGGCTTCCAGTCGATCCCCAGCGCCGCCTCGGTCTGCCGTGCGCCGCCGATCGCGGTGGAGATACGGGCCGCTGCCGAGAGATGCCGGTCGATCCGATAGAGGATACGTGCACCGGCCTGCCCACCGCCGATCTGCCCCGGCGAAAGCGCGGTTGCGCGCCCGCCGCCGCGCAGTAACGCCCAGGCCGATCCCGACCAGCGCGTGTTCGCGGCCTGTCCGGCGGTGACGGCGGCTTCCGCAAGGCCGCTGGATCGCCGGTAGACGCGAGTCGAACCGCCCGAATAGGCCGCCAGCATCAGCAACTGCGCCGCCCGATAGCGATCGTCCTCAGGCGAGCGCAACAACTCGGGCGCTGTCCGCCACATGTCCCGCAGCTTTATGGATGGCGGATCGAACGAGGCCCTGCGCAACAGCGCGGGCGGCAAGATCGCCCGCGGGACGGTCGGCATCCTTGTCGCGGCGAGCAGAGGCGGGATAGCCGGCCTGGGTTTATGCCGGGTTGAGGTGACCGGCGACACCGGTGCGCGCCAGCCGACCACCGCGAGGCCGCGCCCCATCGTCCACACCGCCGCCACCCCGATCAGGAAGCGAACCGGCGCGGCACGGGCCAGCGATCCGCTCAAGACCCAGCCGACCCGGTGGCGGGAAACACGTGGGCGGTCTTGTCCCAACGCAGCCGGCCATGACGCACCAGCCCGGCATACAGACCGAGCGCGCGCCATGCCGCCATCATCGCCACGACATTGCCGATCACCAGATGCACCGGCGTCAGCAGGGCCATGCGCCACCCGTAAGCGCGCGCCGTGATCGCCGTGCGCATCGCGACCCGCCACCCCAGCAAGGCGAGATTGGCGATCACCAGCGGGGGCGGGATGGTCACGTCCATCGGCCGGCCGGCGAACCACGACGCGGTCGAGGCGATGCCCCACACCGGCAACGCCGCATAGGCGGCCGCCAGCACCAGCGCGGCGAGCAGCGCGCGCCGGTCGCGCAATCGCATCCAGCGTTCGGCAAGGCTGCCCTGCCATCCCAGCCGATCCCATCCGGCGAGCGAGATGCCCGTGATCCAGCGCGATTTCTGGCGCACCGATGCCATGAGACTGTGCGGGAAGCAGGCATGCACCGCGACCAACCCTGCACCATTGCCTGCCGGCAGGCGAACGAACGCGCCGCGGCCGCCCATCGCGCCGATCCGCAGGCCAAGCTCGTAATCCTCGGTGAGGCTGTCCGGATCGAACGGGCCGTCGCCGCGCTCGGCGATGCGCTCCAGCCAGCCTCGCCCGATCGCGCAGCCGACGCCTGCGGACGGCACCGCCGCGCCGACCGCCTCGCGAACCACCACCTGCTTGCCGTGGGCCTCGGCGAACTCGCCGCAATAATGGCCAGACACGAGTTCCGCCCAGCGCCCGAAGCCGCGCACGGGCACGGCATGGACCGGGATCTGCACCAACGCGAATCGCTCGATCAGCGCATCGTAGACGGTCAGTTCGTCGGCATGAACGATATCCTCGGCATCGTGCAGCACCACCGCCTTCACCGGCACGCCCGTTGCCGCCTCGTCAGCCAGCATCGCCTGCCAGATCCAGTTGAGGCAGCCCGCCTTGGTGGTCGGCCCCGGCCTGTCGCCGACGACGATGCGGACATGCGGGTCGCCCCGCGCCGCGCGCTCGATCGCGGTGACGGTGTCGGGATCGTTGGGGTAACAGCCGACATAGAGGCGCCAGTCGGGATGATGGAGCCTCGCCAGCGCGGTTTCGACCATCGCGCCGATCACCGCCGATTCCTGCCAGGCGGCAACGAAGATGGCGAGGCGGCCGGGCTGTGCCGGCGGCATCAGGCTGGCGGCGTTGGCGCGCGCATGGCGGCTATAGATCGCGACACGGCGCCACAACCGCCGTGCCAACCAGATCAGATCGATGACGAGATCGTCGAGCCCGCCGATCAGAAAGCCGGCGGCCGCGAACAGGGCCAGTTCGCGCGCGCACTCCCCCAATGCGATAATCGGATCGAACGGCACCCGGACAGCCCCCTGTCGAGAACCGTCACCTTATCGGTCTGAAAAACCGAGTCGAATCCGAAATGGTCTAATCAATGCACCGCTTTGGCGACTTCCGGACGAACAGGCATCACCGCCGGTGCCTTGGCGGGGGGCGCCGCGGCAGGGGCGCTGGCGGCCGGTTGCGGCTTGGTGGATGCCGGCCAGGGCGCGCCCTGCGAGGTCGCCGGATCGAGCAGGGCCGCCGTCTCGATCAGATCGAGCGCGCCGCGCCCGGCGATGTAGCGCCGCGCCGCGACGATCCATTTGTCGGCGGCGCTGTGATCGGGCAGGCGCACCACCTCGGCCAGCGCGGTATCGACCTGCCCGGCTTCCAGCATTCGCTGGGCGCGCGACACGCGATCGGCGGGCTGGGTCGAAGGCTCGCCCGCGCGCCGCACGACGACCATGCCGGACAGGCCGTTGCGGAAGGATTGCCACCAGCTCTGCTGCGCGGCTCCCCCGGCCGAGAGCGTCGGGGCGAGCGCGTCGAGGCCGTTCTGCAGATCGGCCAGCGTCACCGGCTGGTGCGAGGCGGACAGGATGGTTGCCACCGCCTGCGGCTGGGTGCCGCCGAAGCGCTGGCGCAGTAGCCCCTCGATATAGCCCAGTTCCACCCCGCGATCGAGCGCGCGCCGCGCCGCGAAGGCGACCAGCAAGCCTTCCGCACGGCTGGCATCGCCGGTCGCCTCGGTCGCCTGCGCCTGGATGTCGTCGACCTTGCCCTCCAGCGTGGTGACGCGATCGGCCATCTGGGCCTGCGAGGGAAGGGGGGCGGGCACCGCCGGCTGCTGGGCGGCGCGTTTCTGCACCTGCTGGACGACGATCCGCTGGGCGAGCGCCTTTTCAGCCTGTGCCTGCTCGATCGTCTCGAGGTGAAGCCAACCCGCCGTGCGTGGATCGTGGGTGAGCACATAGCCCATCAGCGCCATGCCGCCCGCGAAGGCGACGACCAACGACAACAGCACCCACAACCAGGCGCGCGAGCGGCGCTCCTCCGGATAGTCGTCGCTGTCCATGCCCGAACCCGTCTGCATCAGCGCCGTTGATTGCACAGCTTGGCCGCGACCGCCAGCAGCGAGGCGTCGGTCGGCCGCCCGGCTGACTCGGCGATCCGCCAGCCGGGGCCTGCGGCGGTCAGCGCGGCCGGGCTGATCGCGGCGATGGCGATGCCGGCAGGATCGACGAGGCGCGCGAAAAGACGCGCGGCGCGGGGGGAGTGGAGCAGCGCAACGGCGTCCGGCAACGCTACACGCGCCGCTTCGGGCAGGGCCTCCACGGCTTCGGCGGCGTAAATGACGCGGCGATCGATATCGATGTCGTCCGGCATGACTTCGCGATGCTCGCGTCCGGCGAGATGAAGGATCGCGCGCACGCCGTCACGGCGGGCATGCGCGAGGATCGCTTCCGCATCCCCATCCCCCGTCGCCACCCGACCGAACCCGGCCTCGCGCGCAGCCTCGGCGGTGGCAACGCCGACCGCATAGGCCGGCAGATCGGTGAGCTTGGACAGACCCGGCCCGCCATGGCGGGCGGCATTGGCGCTGGTGAGCAGCACCGCCTCGGGGAGCCGATCCGGCAGATCCCAATCCAGCGGCCGGATCGTGAAGAGAGGCGCCGCCACGGCCTCCAGCCCCATCGCCCGCGCCTTGAAGAGCGTCTCCGAAGCGCCCGGCTCGGGCCGCAGCACGAGCAGCGGACGGATCATCGGCCCGCGAAGAGGCGCGCGATCGCCGGCGGTGCCTGGCCGAGCAGCCAGTCGGCCAGTTCGGCCGCCTCCGCGAGGCCGGCCGAAGTCCGGTGGCCGGTGACGTGGTAGGCGCCATCCTCGCTCAGCAATTCGCCGCGCAGCCCGCCCCCGGTCGTCGCCAGCGCCGCGACCGGCGAGTGGCAGTCCGCGCCGAGCGCCGCGAGGAAGGCGCGCTCGGTGGCGACGCAGGCGTGCGTCTCACCATGATCGATGGCGGCGAGGAGGGCCTGCACTTCCCTGTCGTCGGCCCGCGCTTCGATGCCGACGGCACCCTGCGCAGGCGCCGGCAGCATGACGTCGAGCGTGATCGGAACGCCGATATCGGGCCGCTCCAGCCGCTCCAGCCCGGCGGCGGCGAGCAGGGTGGCGTCGGCCTCGCCTTCGGCCAGCTTGCGCAGGCGCGTATCGACATTGCCGCGGAACGGCACGATCGACACGTCCGGCCGCAGGTGCCGCAGTTGCGCGGCGCGGCGCGGGGAGGAGGTGCCGATGCGGGCGCCGTGGGGCAGGGCCGCGATGCTCGTCGCCCCGATCAGCCGGTCGCGCACATCGGCGCGCGGCAACATGGCGGCGATGCGGATCGCCTCCGGTCGGATCGTCTCGACATCCTTCATCGAGTGGACGGCGAAGTCGATATCGCCATCGAGTAGCGCGCGGTCGAGTTCCTTGGTCCACAGCGCCTTGCCGCCGATCTCGGCCAGCGGACGATCCTGCACGCGGTCGCCGGTGGTCTTCACGGGCACGATCTCGACGGCGGACTCGTCCCAGCCATGCGCGGTGCGAAGCGCGGCGGCGACCATGTTCGCCTGGACCAGAGCGAGGGGGGAACCACGGGTGCCGAGGCGCAGGGGACGGGTACGTGTCATCGAAAAGTTGCCCTAATGGGTCGAAGCGGTGCAGGGAAGCCGCCCATGACTTCTCGGGCACCCCTGATCCTCGGACTCGAATCCTCCTGCGACGAGACGGCCGCCGCTCTCGTCGACGGTGACCGCCTCATTCTCGCCCACCGTCTCGCGGGGCAGGAAGCCCAGCACGCACCCTTCGGCGGGGTGGTGCCGGAGATCGCGGCGCGCGCCCATGTCGAGGCGCTGGGGCCGCTGATCGAGGCGGCGCTGGCCGACGCGGGCAAGACGCTCGCCGACATCGACGCGATCGCCGCGACGGCGGGGCCGGGGCTGATCGGCGGCGTCATGGTGGGGCTGCTCATGGCCAAGGGCATCGCGCTGTCGGCGGCCAAGCCCCTGATCGCGGTCAATCATCTGGAGGGACACGCGCTCTCGCCGCGCCTCGCCGATGGGGCGCTGCAATTCCCCTATCTGCTGCTGCTGACCTCGGGCGGCCATTGCCAGCTGCTCTTCGTGGAGGGGGTCGGCCAGTACCGTCGCCTCGCCACGACGATCGACGATGCGGCGGGCGAGGCCTTCGACAAGACCGCCAAGCTACTCGGCCTCGGTTTCCCCGGCGGCCCGGCGGTGGAGAGGGCGGCGCTTGCCGGTGATCCGCGCGCGGTGCCGCTGCCGCGCCCGCTGGTCGGCACGGCCGAGCCGCATTTCTCGTTCGCCGGTCTCAAGAGCGCGGTGCTGCGCGCCCGCGACGCCGGCATCCACAAGCCTGAGGATATCGCCGCCTCCTTTCAGCAGGCGGTGGTCGATTGCCTCGTCGATCGCACCAGGCGCGCGCTCGATTCGATCGACGGTGCTACCGCGTTGGTCGTGGCCGGCGGCGTCGCGGCCAACAAGGCGGTGCGCGGTGCGCTGGAGGCCCTGGCGTCGCAATATGGCCTGCCCTTCTCGGCACCGCCGCTCTGGCTCTGCACGGACAATGCGGCGATGATCGCCTGGGCAGGGCTGGAACGTTTTCGGGCGGGCGCCAACGACCCGCTCGACACGCCGGCGCGCGCGCGCTGGCCGCTGGACCCGAACGCCGAAAAGGCGCGTGGAGCAGGAGTGAAGGCATGACGATCGCGGTACTGGGAGGCGGCGCCTGGGGCACCGCGCTGGCGCAGGTGATCGCCAGCGGGGATCGCCCCGTGACGCTCTGGGCACGCGAGGCCGAGGTGGTGGACGCGATCAACGGTGCCCACGAAAATCCGCTGTTCCTGCCGAAAATTCCGCTCTCTCCGCGGATCCGCGCGACGGGCGATCTTGGCGCGGTCGCCGATGCCGAGGCGGTGCTGGTGGTGACGCCGGCCCAGCATATGCGCTCCGTGCTGCGTGGCCTGTCTCAGAGCGGCCAGCCGCTGATCCTGTGCGCCAAGGGGATCGAGGCGGGCACGCACAAGCTGCTGCATGACGTCGCGCACGAAGAGCATCCAGGCGCCCCGATCGCGGTCCTCTCCGGCCCGACCTTCGCGCACGAGGTGGCGGCGGGCCTGCCCACCGCGATCACGCTGGCCGCCGAGGACGAGCAGGAGGCGAGGGTATTGGCCGCGCTGATCGCCCGGCCGACCTTCCGCCCCTATGTCTCGACCGACCTTGCCGGCGCCGAGATCGGCGGGGCGGTGAAGAACGTGCTGGCGATCGCCTGCGGCGTGGTCGAAGGCGCGGGGCTCGGCCAGAACGCCCGCGCCGCACTGATCGCGCGCGGCTTCGCGGAGATGACCCGCTTCGGCATGGCGCGCGGGGCGCGGCCGGAGACGCTGGCGGGCCTTTCCGGGCTGGGCGATCTGGTGCTGACCTGCTCGTCCACCAGTTCGCGCAATTTCAGCCTCGGCGTCGGGCTGGGGCAGGGCAAAGTCGGCAGCGAACTGCTTTTCGATCGCCGCACCGT
>BACX01000525.1 GCA_000333335.1 Sphingomonas-like bacterium B12
CTCCTCGAACCCTGGCGCAGCCGCTGCTCGCTCTCGCCATAGGCCGATCCCATGATCTCGGGGCCGGCGATGTGGAAGAACTCCGCATCGCTCTCGTTGGCGACGGCGCGCGCGAGGCGCGTCTTGCCGGTGCCGGGCGGGCCGTGGAGCAGCACGCCCTTGGGCGGCTCGACGCCGAGTCGCTCGAACAATTCGGGATACCGCAGCGGCAGCTCGACCATCTCGCGGATCTGGTCGATCGTATCGCCGAGGCCGCCGAGATCGTCATAGGTCACGTCGGCGCGGCGGGCCTCCTTGGGCTCCTCATATTCGGCGCGCAGCTCAACCTCGGTATTCTGGTCGATATGGACGATGCCCTTGGGCGTGGTCGACACCACGACGAGGCGAATCTCCTGCAGCGAATAAGCCGGGCGGTTGAGCATCTGGCGCAGCTGCGGCGGCAGATCCTCCTGCGTCACGCGTTGCTGGCCGGTGGTGGCGACGACATCGCCCGCCGTGATCGGCTTCATCTGGAAGCTGCGCTTCAGCGCGGCGCCTGATCCCTGCAATCGGAGGTTCTGCTGGGCCGGAGCGAATACCACGCGCTGCGCGGGCTTCGATTCGGCCTTGCGCACCTCCACGAAGTCGCCCGAGCCGACGCCGGCATTGGCGCGCTGCAGGCCGTCGAGCCGCAGGATGTCCAGCCCCTCGTCCTCCGGATAAGGCTGCACCGCGCGCGCGGGCGTGGACCGCTTGCCGACGATCTCGACGACATCGCCCTCCACCACGCCCAGCGTCTGCATCGCGCCGCGCGGCAGGCGTGCGAGGCCGTGGCCGCTATCGTCGGGCCGCGCATTGGCGACCTGCAGGCGTGCGGTGTTCGTCTGATCGAGTGTATCGGCGTCTGCCATCGTTCCCGCTCCGTTATGGTCTGGAGGCCCCGGAAAGATAGGCAACGCATGTGCGCTCTGCGAGTGGCAGGCGGTAATCAAAAAAAAGGCCGCCCCGAAGGACGGCCTGAAGTTTTAGGAGAGGATGCCTGAAAGGCACGCTCTTTGTGCACCTGCTCAGTGTTTTGTGCAAGTGCGAAAAGAACGGTATACGGATGCAAATTCCGCAACCAACTGTCGCCTTTTAACGTCGTTTTGGCGTGCGTGCGTTGCAACGCTGAAAGAATTATCGTATTTGCGATGCACAACAGGCGCCGCCAAAACGGGTCCGGAGCGAGGCTGCCGATGCGACGATTGCCACCACTGACTGCTGTCGAGGCCTTCGTTCAGGTTGCCCGCTTGGGCTCGGTGAAGGCCGCAGCCGAGGAACTGGCCCTGTCTTCTCCGGCACTTAGCCGCCGCGTGCAGGCGATGGAGCGCTTCATCGGTCGCCCCCTGTTCGCGCGCCGCCATCAGGCGATGCTGCTCAATGGTGACGGCGAAATGCTGCTCAGCCGCATCGCACCGGCACTCGATGCGCTGGGCGAGGCGATCGAACAGGTGACCGGCGAGGCCGAGTTGATGCGCCTCAAGCTCGGCGTGTTGCCGCTCTACGCCTCGCGCCAGCTCATCCACCGCCTGCCGGACCTGCGGGCGCGCTACCCGCATCTCCACATCGACATCGATACCGGCGCCCACGCCTTGACGCGGCTCGGCGACGGGCTGGACGCCGCGATCGTGCTGGCGCGCGAGATCGAGCCGCCGCTCTACGGCCGCAAGCTCGGCCGCAACCGCATCGTCGCGATCGGTAACCGCGCGCGGCAGGAAGGGCCAACCCCGCTCACCGACCCGACCGAACTCGCCAAGGAGACGATCCTGCTTCACCGCGATATGCAGGACAATTTCGTGCTGTGGCGGCAGGCGATCGGAATGCCGGGGCTGGAGCCGCGCGCGATCGATATGTTCGATTCGGGCCAGCTCATCCTCGAATCGGCGGCCGAGGGTCTCGGTGTCGCCTTCATGCTCGACTTCCATCTGGAAGGCGCGAGCGACCCCCGCCTGGTCAAGCTGTTCGCCGAAGAGGCGGAGGCGGAATCGCAATATTGGTTCGTCTGCCGCCGACCCGCTCTGTCGCGCCGCCCGGTACGGCTGTTCCACGACTGGCTGGTGGGCGACGGGCAATAGCCCTCTCCCGCGCGGGCGGGAGAGGGCCAGTCCGGTTCAGGCGCCGACGGTCGCCTTCACGATCTTGCCAGGCGTGCGCGGCGGCTCGCCCTTGGGCAGCGCGTCGACATGCTCCATGCCCGAGGTGACGACACCCCAGACGGTGTACTGGCGATCGAGGAAGCGGGCGTCGTCGAAGCAGATGAAGAACTGGCTGTTGGCCGAGTTCGGGTTGGACGAGCGCGCCATCGAGCAGACGCCGCGCACGTGCGGCTCGGCGTTGAACTCGGCCTTGAGGTCGGGCTTCTTGGAGCCACCCATGCCGGTGCCGGTCGGATCGCCGCCCTGCGCCATGAAGCCGGGGATCACGCGGTGGAACACCACGCCGTCGTAGAAGCCTTCGCTCGCGAGCTCCTTGATGCGCTCGACATGGCCGGGCGCGAGATCGGGGCGGAGCTGGATCACCACGTCGCCACCCTTGCCGTCGCCGGCATCGAGGGTGAAGGTCAAGGTGTTCTCGGGATCGGACATGCGTCTCTCCTTTGGAAATGAGTGGATCGCGCTCTAGGCGGGGACGGGTGCCGCCGCCAGCTTATATTCGGCTGCCAGCAGCTCGTAGCAGCGACGCCGCGCGGCATGATCGGGCATGATGTTGACGACCATCATCTCATCCGCACCGTAGAGTTCGGAGACCCGATCGATGCCGGCGCGCACCTCGGCGGGAGTACCGGTGATCACCCGACGGCGACGCATCGACAGCGCGCCGGGCGTGCTCGCCAGCCAGTCGACCGCTTCCTCGATGCCCGGCACCGGAATGAGGACGCCGCGCACGAGATGCGCGAACATCATCGCGGCGGGCGCTGACAGGCGCTGCGCCTCCTCGGCGGTATCGGCGGCGATGGCCCAGACGGTGGCCAGCACTTGCGGCGCGTCGAGATGGCGCGAAGGCACGAACATGTCGCGGTAGAGCTTCGCCAGCTCGACGCCATCGGGATTGATGAAGTCCGCGATCGCGTAGGGCAGGCCGAGCCGCCCGGCGAGCACCGCGCTGTCCGGCGAGGAGCCGAGCAGCCACACCGGCACCGCTCCTCCGCCGCTCGGCAACGTCGCGCGCAGCGGCGCGAAGACGTGATCGTCGGGAAGCCCCGCCCCCTCCTCCATCCGATCGTCGAGATAGGCGAGCAGCTCGTTCAGCGCCGCCGGGAAATCCTCGGCGCCGAAGCCGCGCGAACGATCCTGCCGCATCGCGAGCGCGGTACGCTGGTCGCTGCCGGGCGCCCTGCCCAGCCCCAGGTCGATCCGGTCGGGCGCGAGCGCGGCCAGCATCTTGAAGGTCTCGGCGACCTTGAAGGGCGAGTAATGCGGCAGCATGATCCCGCCGGAGCCGAGCCGCATCCGCTTCGTCACCTGCGACACCGGCCCGATCAGCGCCTCGGGCGCGGCGCCGGCCAGCGCTGGCGTGGCGTGATGCTCGGCCATCCAGTAGCGATGATAGCCGAGATCGTCGCACAACCTCGCCAGATCGAGCGTGTTCTGCAGGGCCTGGGTGGCCGTGGAGCCGGCGGCGATCGGCGACTGGTCGAGCACCGACAGGCGATAGGGAGCGTTCATGCGAGATCATCTAGGGTCGCATCCGCCCGATGAAAGGGCTGACATCGCGTCAGCACGCGTCTAAGGCGCCAAAAGGCGTTTGTTTCGGTCAGGAAAAAGGAGGCGGCCCATGAGCGACACCGACCTCGAGGCTCCCGAGCCGATCGAAATCGATACCGTCGAGGCCAGCCCCGAACCGAGCCACGACGAGGACAATCGCCTCACCCGCGATTTCGTCGACACCGTCGTCGAGCATGTCGAGCAGGACGAGAATGAGGAGGCGCGCGCCCTCGTTCGCCCGCTCCACCCCGCCGACATCGCCGATCTGTTCGAGCTGGCGCCCGCCGACGCGCGAGGCCCCCTCGCCTCCGCACTGGCCGAACTGCTCGACGGCGACGTGCTCGCCGAGATGAACGACTGGGTGCGTGACGAGGTGCTGCAGGCGCTCTCCGCCCGCCAGGTCGCGGCGCTGGCCACCGAACTCGACACCGACGATGCCGTCGCGATCATCGAGGACATGGATCTCGAGGACCAGCGCGAGGTGCTGCGCGCTCTGGACCCGGACGATCGCGCCGCGATCGAGGAGGCCTTGTCCTACCCGGAGGAATCCGCCGGCCGCCTGATGCAGCGCGACCTGATCGCGGTGCCCGAGCATTGGACCGTAGGCGACGTTCTCGACTATCTCCGCCGCAACGAGGATCTGACGACGGATTTCTGGGAAATCTACGTCACCGATCACGCACATCATCCGATCGGCACCTGCAAGCTGAGCTGGGTGCTGCGCACGCCGCGCAGCATCGCCATCGCCGACGTGATGCAGCGCGAGCAGACCCTGATCCCGGTCGACATGGATCAGGAAGAGGTCGCCCTCCGCTTCCAGAAATACGCGCTGATCTCGGCCGCCGTAGTGGATTCGGCCGGCCGCCTGGTCGGCATGATCACGGTCGACGACGTCCTCCACATCATCCAGCAGGAAGCCGGCGAGGATATCCTCGCGATGTCCGGCGCCGGCGATGGCGATATCAACGAGCCGCTGCGCCGTACAATTCGCTCGCGCATGCTGTGGCTGCTGATCAACCTCGGCACCGCGATCCTTGCCGCCTCGGTGATTGGCGCCTTCTCAGGAGCGATCGAGAAGCTGGTGGCGCTGTCCGCGCTGATGACGATCGTGTCCGGCATGGGCGGCAACGCCGCGACGCAGACGATGGCCGTGACGGTGCGCGCACTCGCCACCAACCAGCTGACCTCGTCCAACACATGGCGCATGATCGGCCGTGAATGGTGGATCTCGGTCGCCAACGGCGTCGGCCTGGGCGCGCTGATGACGATCGGCTGCCAGATTTATTACCATGACACTGGCCTCTCGGCGATCCTGTTCGCAGCGATGGTGATCAACAGCATCAATGCGGGCCTTGCCGGCGTGCTCATCCCGCTGGGGCTGGAGAAGCTCAAGATCGATCCGGCCGTCACCTCTACCGTGTTCGTGACGACGATGACGGACTGCATGGGCTTCTTCGCGCTGCTCGGCCTCGCCACCGCCTTCAACGTCTCGTGACGTTGCCGGAGCGCGCACCCGCCCCCATCTTCCGGGGCTGATGACGCTGCATATCACCAAGGTCGCGGTCGGCTGCACGGAGCTGGACACGCTGCGCGAGCGAATGGAATCGCGCGCCAGCGATGGCGAGACATATCTGGTCACCCGTTTCCGCCCGAAGCGCGAGAGCGAACTGGTCGGCGGATCGGTCTACTGGATCATCAAGCACCGGCTGGTCGCGCGGCAGGAGATCCTCGGCTTCGCGGACGATCCGGATGGCAAGCGCTGCCGCATCCTGCTTTCCGCCGAACTGCGCCCGGTGCGCGCCCACCCCAAGCGCGCCCATCAGGGCTGGCGCTATCTGCCCGCCGCCGACGCTCCGCCCGATCTCGGCGGTGCCGAGGCGGAGGGGCTGTCGGCGCTCCCCGGCGCGATGGCGGCCGAGCTGGCGGCACTCGCGCTGATCTGAGGCGTCAGTCCTTCGCCTCGCGCGCGCAATGGACGTCACCCGAGCCGGTGCGGTTGACCGTGCAAGCCGCCGGCCCGGATATCGTGATGTCGCCCGATCCGGCCAGCACCACCTTGGCGGTGCGCCGCGCGCCAAGCGCGAGATCGCCCGAGCCGACCAGCTTGGCCTGCGCATCGTCGCTAACCAGCGTACCGGCCCTGAGATCGCCCGATCCGGTGACGGTCGCGTTCGCGGTGCGGGCCTTGCCGGTAAGGCTCATGTCGCCCGATCCGGTCATCACCGCCAACAGTGCGCCGACATCGACCGTACCCACCGACAGAGACCCGGATCCGGACAGCGCGAGATCGAGCGCGTCACCCTGCACCCGGTCCACCGTCACGTCACCCGATCCGGTGACCGCCACCGCGCCCAGCGCCGGCGCGTTGACCTCGACCACCACCTTGCCCTGCGATCCGCCCGGCCAGCCACCCCAGCCGCCCGGCAGCGTCTTCACCACCAGAGTGTCGCCATTCTGCTCGACCGAAAGGCGATCGAGCGCGTCCTTCGGCCCCGTTGCGCGCGCGGACGGCGATCCGCCGACATGGACATGCACGTCGAACGGACCCGCGATCCGCATCTTGCTGAAGCTGGAGACGCCGTAGTTCTGCGTCGCGGCTTCCGCAGAGGTGGTGCAGGCGGCGAGCGGCAGCGCGAGCAAGGCGGCGCCACGGAGCCAGGGGGCGGCGATACGGGGCATGATCGATCTCCTCACTGGCCGCAGCGGACGCTGCCGAGGCCGCTCTTCTGGATAGCGCATTGCGCGTTGCCCGCCACCACCACGCTGCCCATGCCCGACAGGCTGACCGCCGCCGGCCCGTTCACCCGTGCGCTGATCCGGCCAGTACCCGACATGGCGAAATTGCCGGCGCTGGCGGCAAGATTGGCGACGTCGATCGATCCGACGCCGGACACTTTCGCCTCCAGCCGCGCGGTGCGGCCGGCCGCGACGATGGTGCCGGTGCCGCCCATGGCGAGCGAGGTGCGCGGCGCGCGCAGCCGGGCGATCCGGATCGAACCCGCGCCGCCCACCGATCCATCGAATTGCGGCCCGTCGACACGGTCGATCGTCATCGTGCCGGCGCCGGAAATCGCGGCACCCGCGACGCGCGGCATGGTGATCGAGACGCGCAGATCGTTATGCCCACGCACGCTGCCGCCCTCGATCCAGCCGAGCACCAGCGTGTTGCCGCGCACGTCGGCGGTCAGGCGGCGGACCAGCTCGGGATCGCCCTCGGCATGGACGGCGAAGCGCGGGCCGGCCGTGATCGCGACGGTGGCGGCGGACTTCAGCTCGACCTTGTCGAAGCCCTGCGCCGGGAAATCCCGCGTCGCCGCGGCGGCGGGGGTGACGGCAAGCGCGGCGAGAATCAGAGCGGGAATACGCATCACGGCCTCTCAACTGTATTGGTTAAATAATACAGCACGGAGCCACCGGCGCAAGCACCTTCGCCGCTTGCGTTCGGCGCGCCGCGAGCGCAGTCCCGCGCCGTGGCGAATGTCGATCTGGAAACCGCCCTGTTGGGCGAAGTGGTGGCGGGGCGCGACTGCGGCGGCTGCGCGGTCTGCTGCGACGTCCTCAGGATCGACACGCCCGATCTGCGCAAGCCGGCCGGCGTGCCCTGCGCCCACCAGGTGGCCGAGGGCTGCGCGATCCACGCGAAGCGGCCGGACATCTGCCGGGCCTGGTTCTGCGGATGGCGCCGCAACGCCGCCATGCCCGATGCCGCGCGGCCCGATCGCAGCGGCCTCATGGTCTCGCTCGACATCATGCGCGAACCGCGCAACTGCCTCGAAGGCGTTGCGATCGTGGTCCGCTCGCTCGACGGACCGGCGCCGTTCCGGACCGATCTGGCGGAGGAACTGGTCGATCTGCTGTGTGACCAGCTCGTGCCGGTGTGGCTGCACGACGGATCGAGCAAGGTGCTGCTCCATCCGGAAAGCGATGTCGCCCGCCATGTCATCGACGATACGGCGCCCCCCCCACATCGGCGCGAGGAGGTCGCCGCTTGGCGGGCGCGGTACGGGATGTTCGATCCGAAGGCGCGGTGATCGCCCCCGCCGGCCACGACCGGCGAAATTGACAACTTTGACAGCCGTGACGGCCGAAAGAAGATATTTCTACAGCCGGATCGGCGATGAGAAAGAGCGGCCCCGGCAATCCGGTGAGGCGACCGTGACAGACGAAGTCCTACATTGGAAGGGGCGGACGAGGTGGCAGCTATCGCCCCATGTTGCGGACGCCCGATGTCAGGAGTGATAATCTCAAAAGTTGCCGGTAGCAGATTGTCCGGCAGGTGGGCGTCAGCGTCTGTCGCCGCGTCAAACATCGTAAGGCTTGATGTCATGGAAAGCGATGATCTCTCGCAAATGGTATTCGCCGAAGTCAGATATTCAGGAGATTATCGGACCGAGCACGCAAAAATGGTCGCGCTCATCGAGGATCTTTTTGCGGACACACAGTCTGGGCTTCAGGGCGATTCATGGATTTGGATCATGGATGGTGACGGCAAGGTAGCAATCGACACCTTCTCTTCGATGAAACATCAAGTTAAGTCGTATACAATTGGCCCGCATGTTCAAAAGGTCATCGACGCACTCAGCACCAAATACGACATGGACGTGTTTGCCGAACCCAGAGGTGAATGGGATTAAGTCTCGATAAACTAGACGTAGACCAAAACCCGCCTGTCGGTTTTCCACCACATCCCGTCATTGCGAGCGGTGCGCAGCAATCCAGATACGGTGGCGGGCAGGTCGACACGGCGCTTTGCGCCTCGCGATGACGCGAGAGGATCGGAACGCCTTTTCTCCGATTGCCACCGCCCGAAGCTGGACGCACAAAAAGAAAAGGGCGGCCGAAGCCGCCCTTCCCTCTCAAGGCCGGGTGAGCAGCCTTATTTCGCGAGCGCCACCGCGGCTTCGCGGAGGATCTCGATGATCTTCTGCTGCGCGCGGGGTTCGTCGGTCTCTTCCATCGCGGCCAGTTCGCGGGCGAGGCGGCTGGTCGCGGCCTCGAAGATCTGGCGCTCGGAATAGCTCTGCTCGGGCTGGTCCTCGGCGCGGAACAGGTCGCGCACCACCTCGGCGATCGACACGAGGTCGCCCGAGTTGATCTTCGCCTCATATTCCTGCGCGCGGCGCGACCACATGGTGCGCTTCACCTTGGGCTTGCCCTTCAGCGTCTCGAGCGCTTCCTTGAGCGTCACGGACGAGGAGAGCTTGCGCATGCCGACGGACTCGGCCTTGTTTGTCGGCACGCGGAGCGTCATCCGCTCCTTTTCGAAACGCAGCACGTACAGTTCGAGCTTGGCGCCAGCGATCTCCTGGCTCTGCAACTCGATCACGCGGCCCACGCCGTGCTTGGGGTAGACGACATAGTCGCCGACGTCGAAGCTCAACGCCTTTGCAGCCATTTCGTACCTTTCCGGTAAAGTTCCGGTCGTTCGGCCCTCACGGTCCGCAGCACTCCACCCCTAGTTCCGCGGCCGCTGGCGATCCGACGACCACCCACGATGATGAAGTGGGGGCGCGCTTCATGATCCGCAAGCGATCACAAGCCGCCCCCCACGGGAACAGCTTGTAACACAGTTTTCCTGAAATGTGTAGGGATTCGCGCCCAGACTTACGGCGAACCGCTCCGGATCAGTCGCCTTGGCCGGGTTCGGCCGAGAAATACTTGTCGTACTTTCCGTCCTGGCCCTTGAACTCGTCGGCGTCGGCGGGCGCCTCGCGCTTGCGGGTGATATTGGGCCACTGGGCGGAGAAGGTGGCGTTCAGCTCCTGCCACTTTTCAAGGCCGCCCTCGGTGTCGGGCAGGATCGCCTCGGCCGGGCATTCCGGTTCGCACACGCCGCAGTCGATGCATTCGTTCGGATTGATCACGAGCATGTTGTCGCCTTCGTAGAAGCAATCCACGGGGCACACCTCCACGCAGTCCATATACTTGCAGCGGATGCAGGCATCGGTGACGACGTAGGTCATGTCTTTTCTTTCGATATTCCGAACGGGTGACGAACGCGCTCTGCTAGGCCGGGGCGCCGTCCGTCGTCAACGAATGTCTTTGCGAACGGTTTGCACCGCCTGAGGCGGTGCCAGAGCGAGACCTAAACCAAGTCCGTATAGCAGGACTGCGCCTCGGGCACCGGGCCGCGCCGCAGCGGGATGGCGTTGACCCGGACCACGCGCACCGCACCGCCGACCGGCAGACCCAATACGGAGCCGACCTTCACCTGGGCGGATGATTTGTGGATGGTCCGCCCGTCGAGGCGGATATGCCCTTCCCCGATCAGGGCCTGGGCGAGACTTCGCGTCTTGGCGAAGCGGGCGAAACAGAGAAACTGGTCGAGACGCAGCGTCGTGTCAGCCATGGGCACCTTGGGCTTGGGGTGGAAGAAGTCGGGCGAGCGCGCCGAATGCGTTACCCGGCCGGGCACGCGGCGCATCGACGCGATCGGGTCGGCGACCGCGCCACAGCCAGGCGACAGGCGCTTCGCCATCCTTTGGCCCTTCGCCCCGCCTGTGCTGCGCGAAGCCGAGCGTGCGCATCAGCCGCGCGACGGCGGGCGGCTTCAAGCCCAGCGATGTGGACAGCGACGGATCGGGCACGAACGGACGATGCCCCTGCCGTGCGTCATGCGCATGACGGGCGAGCCGCTCGACGAGATCGACGCGCAGCATCTGATCGCCGAGATCGCGGAAACCGGCACGACAGGAGGCAGCGCGGAGCAGCGGATCGGGATTGCCGACCATCGCCGCGCCAGGCGCCGGCACCGGCGGCATGGTGGCGTTCGCGCGCGCCGCCAGCAGGGCGAGCCGCCAGCGCATCGGCTCGGGCTTGAGCAAGGCCGGCACGAACAGATCGAGCGTGCCGATCTTGAGACCAAGATGGGCGGCGATCCGGCGCTGGTCGCGATCGAGCGCGGGCAGCGAGGCGGCGACCGCCTCACGCGCGACGATGCCCCCGGCCTCTGCGACGGGAGCGAGCAGGCCGCGCAGCACCGGTGCCGTCGCCTTGTCGCGCGCGGCCGCAGCGATTGCGGCGAGCGGGGCGAGGTGGCGGGCGATCGAGGCGTGCAACCACCGCTCCAGCCGCTCGGTCACCTTCGCCTTGTGATCGGCGGACAGCGGATCGAGCGTGCGGTGCAGCGTCAGGCGCGGCTCGGCGAGCGAGCGCCCTTTGCCCAGGCGGGCCACGACGTCGCCGCGCCAGAAGATCGCGACCGGGCGACCGATGTCGGTGGCGAGCGTGAACGCCTTGTCCGGATCGCTCGACAGCGCCTTCGCCCGCCGCGCCAGTTCGTCGCCCAGCCGCCGCTCGGCCGCCGCCATCAGTCGCTTCATGTCGGCGTGGCGGGCGTTGGCGTCCGCCACGAAGCGGAAGCCGGTGAGGTGGCCGATCGGCTCGTCGGCGACGCTCACCTCGCCCTGCGCGCCGATCGTGACGGGCAGCATCTCGGCGCCCTTCTTGTCGAGATCGCGCAGCAGCACCGAGGTGCGGCGATCGACGAAGCGCTGGGTCAGGCGATCGTGCAGCGCATCGGAGAGCTTCTCCTCCAGCTGGCGGGTGCGCTCGGCCCAGAGCGCCGGCTCGGCCAGCCAGTCGGCACGGTGCGCGATATAGGCCCAGGTGCGAGCGGACGCGATGCGGTCGGCGATCGTCTCGACATCGCCCTGCACGGTGTCGAGCCGCGCGATCTCGTCGGCGAACCATTGCGCGGGGAGCTTGCGGTCGCCTTCGGAGAGGTGCTGGAAGATGCGCCCCACCAGCCGGGAATGCGCCTCGCTGCCGGTCTTGCGGAAATCGGGGAGGCCGCACGCCGCCCACAGCCGCTCGGTCATCGCCTGACCGCGCGCGCGGTGCGCGATATCCGGCTCGGCGGCGAGGCGCTTGAGCACGGAGAGATCGATGGCCTCGGGCGCGGCGCGCAGGCCGTCGCGATCGGGGCGCGCCTCGAGGCTGGCGATCAGCTTGCCGACGCTGGAGAAGTCCGGCCTGCCGTTGCGCCAGTAGAGATGATCGAGCGGCTTGAAGTGATGGCCTTCGATCGCCAGCACTTCCTCGGGATCGAAGCTCGCGCCTGATCCCTCGGAGCCGAGCGTGCCGAACGTCCCGTCGCGCTGGTGGCGTCCGGCGCGGCCGGCGATCTGCGCCATCTCCGGGATCGTGAGTCGCCGCGACCTCTTGCCGTCGAACTTGCGCAGGGAGGCGAAGGCGACATGGGCCACGTCCATGTTGAGGCCCATGCCGATCGCGTCGGTGGCGACGAGGTAATCGACCTCGCCCGCCTGGTACATCGCGACCTGCGCGTTGCGGGTGCGTGGGGACAGCGCACCCATCACCACCGCAGCACCGCCGCGTAGCCGGCGCAGCATTTCGGCGACGGCGTAGACCTCCTCTGCCGAGAAAGCGACGACCACCGAGCGTTTGGGCAGGCGCGAAATCTTCTTCGGCCCGGCATAAGAGAGTGTCGAAAAGCGCGGCCGGCCGATGATCTCCGCATCCGGCGTCAGCGCGCGCAGCATCGGTCGCAGCGTCTCCGAACCGAGGATCAAGGTCTCCTCACGACCGCGCGCGCGCAGCAGGCGATCGGTGAAGACGTGGCCGCGCTCGGGATCGGCACCAAGCTGCGCCTCGTCGAGCGCGACGAAGGCGAAATCGCGGTCGGTCGGCATCGATTCAGCGGTGCAGAGGAAATAGCGGGCGCCCGGCGGCAGGATCTTCTCCTCGCCGGTCAGCAGCGCGACCTGGTCCTTGCCCTTTATCGCGACGACCCGATCGTAGACCTCGCGGGCGAGCAGGCGGAGCGGGAAGCCCATGCAGCCGGAGGAGTGGGCCACCATACGCTCGATCGCATAGTGGGTCTTGCCCGTATTCGTCGGGCCCAACACGGCGATCAGCCGCTCGTTGACAAAGCCACCCATCCCGAAACGCAAGGTGGTATCTCGTGTGTGCGAAGGCAAGAGTCCTTGGGAGTCAAAGCGATTCGCTTCGTCGCATCTGCTGAATCGTTCGGCGCAGGCCGTCCCCGGTCAACTTGACCTTAACCCTGTTGGGGCAGAGTCGCCGCTTCGCAAAAAGGGGATCGGGCGCTTTGTACCAGCGCGAAGAGCACGGGTTCGGAACGGCCGGCGGCGCGGGCGCGATTGTCTTCAACCCCGCCCATTTCGGCCGTGCCGGATCATCCCCCAGGGCTCGTCGCAGCCTGACCGACATCGACCTCGTCGTCGATCTCGGCTCGCGCATCGGCACGGGCGAATGGTTTCGCGGCCTCGCGACGCTGGCGGCGCTGATCGGCACGACGGTCTGGCTGGCGCCCGGCATCGAACCGATCACGATCCCGGCGCCAGCCGCCATGGCGCCCGCGCACTATGACGAGATGCGCTCGCTCGCGATCGCACCCACCGCATACGGCGCCGACACCGGCCGCCGCCTCGCCCCCACCGATCGCGCACGGCCGCTCAGTTCCACCCCCGAACGACCCCAGATCGACATCCAGTCG
>BACX01000524.1 GCA_000333335.1 Sphingomonas-like bacterium B12
GGTCGCCGATGCGCGGGTGTTTCCGGCGTCGCTGCCGGGCGGCGTATGCGATGCCCCCGCCAGGCCGGTGACGATGGCGCTGGCTACGCCGGCACAAGCGGAGACCCTGCCGCCCATCGTGGCGCTCGCCGCGCCGCAGCCTACGCCTCAGCCGGTGACACTGCCGGCCGATGTGGTCGCCGCGCTGACGGTGCTCGCCCACTACCGCGTCGCGGAAGCGGCGCCGGCCGCCGGCAGCCCGACTCGGACGGCACTCGCGCACTAAGTTTCATCATTTCCCCGGTGGGGGCACCACGAGCCAGCGGGAGCCTATGGCGTGACACCCGCTCCCGCTGGCTTTCGCGCGCGCGAACCGCTAGCGCGCCGCCATGGCATCGTTCGGAATCGCGCTCGCGCTCGGCATCCTCTCGGCCTTCGGCTTCGCGCCGTTCGGCATCTGGCCGCTGACTCTCCTTGGCTTCGGCCTGCTCTATCTGCCCCTCGTCAGGGCCACGCGTGGCTGGCACGCCGCGCTGATCGGCTGGTTGTTCGGCCTCGGCCAGTTCGGCCTGGGGCTGGACTGGATCGCCAAGGCCTTCACCTATCAGGCAAACATGCCGGCATGGCTCGGCTGGACCGCCGTCGTCCTGCTCTCCTGCTACCTCGCCATCTATCCTGCACTGGCCGCCTTTTCCGCCTGGTGGGGGACGAAGCGCCTGAACGGCGGCGCGGCTACGATGGCGCTGCTGTTCGGCGCCAGCTGGGCGGTATGCGAGTGGCTGCGCGCCACGGTGTTCACCGGCTTTCCATGGAACCCGATCTCGGTCGCGATGATCGACCTGCCGCTGGCGCAGGCGGCGCGCTTCACCGGCACCTATGCGCTCTCCGGCCTGATCGTATCCTCGGCCGGCTTCATCCTCATCCTGGCGATGCGCCCTAAGGAATCGCTGACGCGTAGCACGATCGCCAGCACCGCCAACATTCCGGCGGCGATCGGCCTCGGCCTGCTGGTCGGCCTCTATGTGGTGCCAACCCTGCTGAAGCAGTTCGCCCCGCCCGCCCCGCCACCCTTCCCCAAGGGACCGGTGATCCGCATCATCCAGCCCAATATCGATCAGGGCGAGCGCTGGGATTCCGGCCTCGCCCAGCGCCACCTCGCCCTCGAACAGGCGCTGTCCGGCGTACCCGGTGACCGCCCCCGCCTGATCCTGTGGCCCGAATCCGGGATCGAACAGAATGTGCTGGAGGATCCTGCCGCGCGTGCCCAGGTTGCCTCCATCCTCGGCCCCAAGGATTTCCTGATGGGCGGCGGCGAGTCGCCGATCCGCGACAAGTCCGGCGAGGAGATCGAGGCCGGCAACAGCATCTTCACGATCGGCGCGGGCGGCAAACTCTGGGCGCGATACGACAAGGCGCATCTGGTGCCGTGGGGCGAATATCTGCCGATGCGCCCGCTGATGAGCGCGATCGGCCTGTCCCGCCTCGTGCCCGGTGCGATCGACTTCCGGCCCGGCCCCGGCCCCGCCACCGTGGACGTGCCGGGTTTCGGCAAGGTCGGCATGCAGCTCTGCTACGAGATGGTCTTTTCCGGCCATGTCGTGAACGAGGCGTATCGGCCCGATTTCATCTTCAATCCCTCCAACGACGCCTGGTTCGGCCGTTCCGGCCCGCCGCAGCATCTCGCACAGGCGCGGATGCGCGCGATCGAGGAAGGTCTGCCGGTCGCCCGCTCCACCCCCAACGGCATCTCCGCGCTGATCGACGCCGATGGCCGCATCCTCCACCAGATCGACGCGCACCAGAGCGGCATGATCGAGCTTCCGCTGCCCGCCCCGCGCCCGGCGACGTTCTTCTCGATGATCGGCAATTGGGCGGTGGCGCTGATAGCCCTGCTTCTGGCAGGGCTGGCATTTGCCGCTAGGCGATATAAGGATAGCTTTATATAGAGCTTCCCTTAACTCGTCCGTTGGCTTCCCAAGGATCATCCGACCCCATGCGCAGTGACTATCTCTTCACGTCCGAGTCCGTGTCCGAAGGGCACCCCGACAAGGTCGCCGACCAGATTTCCGACGCGATCGTCGATCTGTTCCTCTCGAAGGATCCGGAGGCGCGCGTCGCCTGCGAGACGATGACCACCACCAACCTCGTCGTCCTGGCCGGCGAGATCCGCGGCAAGGGCATCATGGACAAGGAGGGCAATTCGTGACGCTCACCCGCTCGGCGATCCTGGCGGCCCGCTCGATCTTCATCACGATCGACGGCGACGAGAAGAAGCGCGTGCTGGAGGAGGCGCTGGAAGAAGGCGCCAAGTCCGACTGGCCGATCGGCCGCGTGCTGGCCGACGCCGAACAGTCCATCGACATCCACTGGCGGAAGAAGTGACGCCCTGCCGCACGAAAGACTAAGATGACCACTCTCCACCCCGCCGTTCACGCCGTCACCCAGCGCATCGTCGAGCGTTCGAAGCCGACGCGCGAGCGCTATCTCGATCTGATCGAGCGGGAGCGTGAGCGGGGGGTGGATCGTTCGCGCATGGGCTGCGGCAATCTCGCCCACGGCTTCGCCGCCTCCGGCGAGGACAAGGCCGTGATCCGCGACGGCGGCGCCATGAACATCGGCATCGTCACCGCCTATAACGACATGCTGTCGGCGCATCAGCCTTACTATCGCTACCCCGAGCAGATGAAGCTGTGGGCGCGCGAGGTCGGTGCCACCGCGCAGGTGGCGGGCGGCGTGCCGGCGATGTGCGACGGCGTGACGCAGGGCTTGCCCGGCATGGACCTGTCGCTGTTCAGCCGCGACACGATCGCGCTCTCGACCGCCGTCGGCCTCAGCCACGGCATGTTCGAGGGCGTCGCGATGCTCGGCATCTGCGACAAGATCGTGCCGGGCCTGCTGATCGGCGCATTGCGTTTCGGCCACCTGCCGGCACTGCTGATCCCGGCCGGGCCGATGCCGTCGGGCCTCGCCAACAAGGAGAAACAGCGCGTCCGCCAGCTCTATGCCGAGGGCAAATGCGGGCGCGAGGAGCTGCTGGAGGCGGAATCGGCCTCGTACCACGGCGCCGGCACCTGCACCTTCTACGGCACCGCCAATTCGAACCAGATGATGATGGAGATGATGGGGCTGCACGTTCCGCAGTCCGCCTTCATCAATCCGGGCACCAAGCTGCGCCAGGCGCTGACCCGCGCCGCCGTCCATCGCCTCGCCGAAATCGGGCTGGGCGGTTCGGATTACCGCCCGCTCGGCCACGTGGTCGACGAGAAGGCGATCGTGAACGCCGCGATCGGCCTGCTCGCCACGGGTGGCTCGACCAACCACGCCATCCACCTGCCCGCCATCGCGCGCGCAGCGGGGATCGTGATGGACTGGGAGGATCTCGATCGCCTCTCCTCCACCGTGCCGCTGCTGGCGCGCGTCTATCCCAACGGATCGGGCGACGTGAACCATTTCCAGGCGGCCGGCGGCCTTGCCTACATCACGAAGACTTTGCTGGAGCATGGCCTGCTCCACGGCGACATCCTGACGATCGCGAAGGGCGGCTTCGCCGACTACACCGCCGATCCCCGCCTGATCGACGACGAACTCGTCTGGGAGACGACGCCCGACCAGCCGCTCGACGAGGCGATGGTCCGCCCCGCCTCCAATCCCTTCCAGCCCGATGGCGGGATGCGGCTGGTGAAGGGCAATCTCGGTCGCGCCGTGTTCAAGACCAGCGCCGTCGATCCCGCACGCTGGACGATCGAGGCGCCGGCGCGCGTCTTCGCCGACCAGAATGAGGTGCTGGCCGCGTTCAAGGCCGGCGAGCTGGAGCGCGACGTCGTCGTCGTCGTGCGCTTCCAGGGCCCGCGCGCCACCGGCATGCCCGAGCTGCACAAGCTGACGACCCCGCTCGGCGTGCTGCAGGATCGCGGCTTCCGCGTCGCCTTGGTGACCGACGGGCGCATGTCCGGCGCGTCGGGCAAAGTGCCGGCGGCGATCCACGTCTCCCCGGAAGCGCTCGGCGGCGGCCCGCTCGCCAAGGTGCGGGACGGCGACATGATCCGCCTGTCGGGCGAGGAAGGCTCGCTGGAGGCGCTGGTCGATTTCGACGAGTNGGAGGCCGGCAGATCGCGGACGCCCCCCCGCCGCGCTTNGGCACCGGCCGCGAACTCTTCGCCTTCATGCGCCTCGGCGCCGATGAGCGGGAGAAAGGCGGATCGGCGATGCTCGCGGCGATGGACACCATAGTCTGACCGACTTGTCATGTTGCGGCGTGGCGCTTTGCGCTAAGCAGGCGGCATGAGCGCGCACGACCATCACGGCCACGACCACCATGACCACAGCCATGATCACCACGATCATGGGCATAATCATGGTCACGGGCATAGCCACGGCCATGGCCACCATCATCACGGCCCCGGCGGCCATCACGACCATGCCGCCGGCGCCAGCGCCAACCGGATCGCGATCGCGCTCGGCCTGAATCTCTCGGTGCTGGGCGCGGAGCTACTCGGCGCCTGGTATTTCGGCAGCCTCGCGCTTCTCTCCGACGCCGCGCACATGTTCACCGACGCGGCGGGCCTCGCCATCGCGCTGGCGGCGCTCGCCATCGCCAAGCGACCGGCCGATGACAAGCGCTCCTTCGGATACCGCCGCTTCGAGATCCTGGCCGCTGCCTTCAACGCCGTGTTGCTGTTCATCGTCGGCGGCTTCGTGCTGGTCGAGGGCATCCGCCGCTTCTTCGATCCGGTGCCTGTCGCCTCGCTCGGCATGATGGGGGTGGCGGGGCTGGGCCTCGTCGCCAACGTCATCGCCATGGCGGTGCTGTCAGGGGGACGCGGGCACTCGATGGCAGTGAAGGGCGCCTATCTGGAGGTGATGGCCGATGCGCTCGGCTCGCTCGCCGTGATCATCGGCGCGGGCGCGATCTGGGCGACAGGGCTGCAATGGATCGATCCGCTGATCGGCATCGGCATCGCTTTGTGGGTACTACCGCGCACCTGGGCGCTGTTGCGCGACACCACGCAGATCCTGCTGGAGGGCGTACCGGCACGACTGTCGCTCACCGAGGTGCGCGAGGCGCTGGCGGGCCATGACGGCGTCGGCGGCGTCCACGATCTCCACCTCTGGTCGCTGGCCGGCGACGATGCCTCGCTGACGGCGCATGTCGAACTGGTCGACGATGTGGAACCCGAAGGCGTGCGTGTGGCTTTGATCCGCATGCTGGACGAGCGCTTCTCGGTTCGCCATGTGACTCTCCAGCTCGAGCAAGGGCCGTGCTGCGAGACGGGGCATCTGCATCCATGATTCAGGGTTTGGCATGAGCAAGGCTTACAAGATCCTGACGGCGGGTCAGTGGGCGGGCTGGCAGGACAAAGGCACGTTCAGCGGCGCGCCGATCGATATCGAGGACGGCTACATCCACCTCTCCACCGCCGAGCAGGTGGCTGAGACCCACGCCAAGCATTTCGACGGGCTGCACGATCTGGTGCTCGCCGAGGTCGATCTCGACCAGCTGGGCGATACGGTCGTGTGGGAGCCATCGCGCGGCGGACAACTCTTTCCGCACGTCTACGGCACCATCCTACTGGAGGCCGTCACCGACGCGCGGGTGATTCCGGACTGACGTCCGCGGCGGCGATTCAGGCCGCCTCCCACCTTTCCTCTTCGCCGATCCGTACACGCTCGGCCTGGCTGACCGGCTCGGCCGCGCGCAGCGCCGCGAGGATGCGCATCAGGTGGGCGAGATCGTGCACCTCCAGATCGACATGGAAGGTGTGGAAGCTCGAATCGCGGTGGACCAGCGACAGGTTGAGAATGTTCGCCGCGTGCTGGCCGAGGATCCCCGCCATCGTCGCGAGCGCTCCCGGTTCGTTGCGGATGATCACCGCCAGCCGCGCGGTGCCGCCGTCGGACTGGTCGCCCCAGGCGAGATCGACCCAGTCGGTATCCTCGGGCAGCGCGGCGAGCGTCGGGCAATCGATCGCGTGCACCTCCACCGGCGCGTCCGGCCGGCGTAGGCCGACGATGCGGTCGCCCGGCACCGGGTGGCAGCAATCCGCCAGCCGGAAGGCGACGCCCGGCGTCAGCCCCTTGATCGAAACCTTGTCACGCTGGGGCACCGGACGGGATGCCGCGTCGGTGCCCGGCATCAGCGCCTCGGCCACCGCCGCATCGTCGATCGTGCGGCGCGCGATCGCCTCCATCAGCGCGTTCTCGTCGCCGAGATGGAGGCGCTTCACCGCCTGCGCCAGCGCATCGGGGCCGAGAGGGGCGGGCAGACGCGAGACGATCTCGTCGTAGAATTTCCGCCCGAGCGCGATCATCTCGACCCGCTCCTTCTGGCGGACGAAGCGACGCAAGGTCGCCTTGGCCTTGCCGGTGACGACGAAGTTCATCCATTCGGGCTGCGGCTTCTGAGCGGCGGATTTCAGGATCTGCACCTGATCGCCATTCTGGATCGGCGTGCGCAGCGGCACCAGCCGTCCGTTGATCTTGGCGCCGACAGCCTGGTTCCCGAGATCGGTATGGACCTGATAGGCGAAATCGATCGGCGTCGATCCCTTGGGCAGCTGGATCAGCTCGCCGTCGGGGTGAAGGCGAAGATACGATCCTGGTACATCGCCATGCGGGTATGTTCGAGCAGCTCCTCGGGGCTGTCGGCATGGTCGAGGATCTCGACGAGGTCGCGGATCCAGCTGACCTTGGTGCCGCCCACGTCGGCGGCGGTGCCCTGCTTGTAGGCCCAGTGCGCGGCATAGCCGTATTCGGCCTGCGCGTGCATCGCCTCGGAGCGGATCTGGATTTCGATCCGCACCTTCTCGTTGTGGATCACCGAGGTATGGAGCGAGCGGTAGCCGTTGCGCTTGGGCGTCGAGACGTAATCCTTGAAGCGGCCCGGCACCATCGGCCAGCGCTCGTGGATCAGGCCGAGCGCGCGATAGCATTGCTCGGTATCCGCGACGACCACGCGGAACGCCATGATGTCGCTCAATTGCTCGAAGCTGATGTGGCGCTCCGTCATCTTGCGCCAGATCGAATAGGGATGCTTTTCGCGCCCCGTCACCTCGGCCTGGATGCCGTGCCGACCGAGCAGCAGCGTGAGGCCGGACGCGATGCGCGCGATCCGGTCCCCGCCGCCTTCCTTGAGCTGATCGAGCCGCTTGGTGATCGACTCGTAGGCTTCAGGTTCTAGCTGCTGGAAGGCGAGCGTCTGCATCTCCTTCATGAACTCGTACATGCCCACGCGCTCGGCGAGCGGCGCGTAGATGTCCATCGTCTCCTTCGCGATACGGCGGCGCTTGGCCTCGCTCGGGATGTAATGGAGCGTGCGCATGTTGTGCAGGCGGTCGGCCAGTTTCACCAGCAGCACGCGGATATCGTCGGACATCGCCAGCAGGAACTTGCGCAGGTTTTCGGCGGCGCGCTCGTTCTCGGACTGTGCCTCGATCTTGGACAGCTTGGTGACGCCATCGACCATGCGCGCGACGTTCGGGCCGAACAGTTTCTCGATCTGCTCGGGCGTGGCGACCGTATCCTCGATCGTGTCGTGCAGGATCGCGGTGGCGATCGTCTCGTCGTCGAGGCGCAGGTCGGTGAGGATGCCCGCCACCTCGATCGGGTGGCTGTAATAAGGATCGCCGGAGGCGCGCTTCTGAGATCCATGCGCCTGCATCGAAAAGACGTAGGCGCGGTTGATCAGCTCCTCGTTCGCATCGGGATCATAGCGGCGGACCCGCTCGACGAGTTCATACTGTCTCAGCACGCGCCCATGATGTGGGTTTTATGGCGTTCAAGGCAACCGCGAAGGCCGTTGCAGTGCGCTTTTTCTGCGCGTTCGTGTCCGCCGCGCGACGGCATTTGGGTTTTCGCCCGACTCACCCTATCTATGACGGCGGAGGAGAGGGACATTGGAGGACACCGACGTCATTCGCCGGATCGTGACCGGCTGCAGCTTGACCGCCGCCCTGGAGGTGGTGGGCGAGCGATGGTCCTTCATGATCCTGCGCGGAGCGTTCAACGGCCTGGGCCATTTCGAGCAGTTCCAGGGCACGCTCGGCATCGCGCGCAACATCCTCGCCAATCGCCTCTCGCGGCTGGTGGCGCACGGCCTGATGGAGCGCTGTCCCTGCACCGACGACAAGCGCAAGGTCGAATATCGGCTGACCGAGAAGGGCGCGGCCCTTCTGCCGGCACTGGTGGCGCTGCGCCAATGGGGCGCGCGCTGGGCCTCGTGCCAGCCCGCCAACACCCGGCTGGTCGACAATCGCGACGGCCTGCCGGTGCAGGAGGTTGCGGTACACGCCGCCGACGGCCGCACGCTCGGGCTGCACGAACTGCACTGGATAGTCACCGAAGAAGAGCCGGCGATCGGGGCTGAACATGAAGAAGCCGGCCGCATCGCTGCGGCCGGCTGATCTTTCCGTCAGAACGGCCGGGTCGGCTTATTCGTAGTCCGGCCCGACATTCTGGTTGCGCGCCGGTGCAGCGGCGGTGAGGCGAAGCGCCTCGGCCGACTGGGCGAGCGAACCCATCTCGTCGATCGCATCGTCCTCGTCGACCTGCACGCGCTGCAGGCCGGAGATGGCCGAGTCGGACAGGTGATTCGGCGTGATCGTCTCGTCGGCGATCTCGCGCAGCGCGACGACCGGGTTCTTATCGCGGTCGCGATCGATGGTCAGCTCGGCGCCGCCCGAAATCTGGCGGGCACGGTGCGCGGCGAGCAGCACCAGATCGAAACGGTTGGGGACCTTGTCGACGCAATCCTCGACGGTGACGCGCGCCATATGGGCTCCGTAAATGCTGGGACGGAATGTCGGATGAAGGGCCGCAGTTAGCGGCGGCCGGCAATTTTGTCAACGAAAGCGCGGCGGGTTGCAACCATCCGGGCGGGTGGCGCATCTGGTTATATGGCCACCAAAGCTGAACCAGGGGAAAGCGGCACCGCCGATCTGTTCGAGATCGAGGGCAATCGGCTGCACCTGCTGATCGATCGCGAGCTGCGGCTGAAGGCGCTGGTCGATCTGATCGGGCAGGCCAGCACCGAGCTGCGCCTGCTCTATTACATCTTCTGGGATGATCCGGTGGGCGTAGCCGTGCGCGACGCACTGATCGCGGCGCGCGGGCGCGGCGTGAAGGTGTCGCTGCTGGTCGACGGGTTCGGCAGCGAGCGGACGGCGGACGGATTCTTTCAGCCCCTGCGCGACGCCGGCGCCTCGGTCTGCCGCTTCCTTCCACGCAAGGGACGTCGCTACCTACTGCGCAACCACCAGAAGATGGCGCTGGCCGACGGCGGCAAGGCGCTGATCGGCGGATTCAACGTGGCCGCCGGCTATTTCGGTGACGGGCCGGAAGACTGGCGCGACCTCGGGGTGCTGGTGGAAGGGCCGGCCGCCGCGCATCTCGATGGGTATTTCGATATGGTGATGCGCTGGGCGCACGATCCGAGTGCCAAGATGCGCGATCTCACGCGCTGCCTGCGGCGCCACAGCCAGAAAAAGGGCAAGCTGCGCTGGCTGTTCGGCGGCCCGACACAACGCCTCTCCCCCTGGGCGCGATCGCTCAAACGCGACATCGGGGTGAGTCGCCGCCTCGATATCATCGCCGCCTATTTCGCACCCAACCCCGGCACCTTGCGCCGTATCGGCCGGCTCGCCCAGCGCGGAACACTGCGGATCATCTCGGCCGCCCATTCGGACAATACGATGACGATCGCAGCGGCGCGCAACTGTTATGTCCGCCTGCTCAGGCGGGGCAGCCAGATCTGGGAGTATCAGCCGCAGAAGCTGCACACCAAGCTCTTCGTCGCGGACGACGTGAGCTATATCGGCTCCTCCAACTTCGACATGCGCAGCCTCTACATCAACTGCGAGATCATGCTGCGCATCGAAGACCGGCCCCTCGCCGATCGCCTCCACCGCCACTTCGAGAGCGAGACGGGCCAGTCGCGCGAAGCGAGTCTGGAACTGATCCGCGAGCGCGCCGGCTGGTGGATGCGCGCCAAGTGGAAGCTGGCTTATTTCGTCGTCGCGTTCGTCGACTACACCGTCACGCGTCGGCTGAACTTCCGCAATCCGGGGGCGGAAATCACCTGACCGCCCGCCGCTTCAGTCCTTGTGGAACCACCAGAGCTGCGCCGGCGGCACGTTCCAGAATTCGAACTCCTGATCGACACGATCGAAGAACGGCTCGACGATCGAACGGACCTTGGGGCGGAACTGATAGACCATGAAGGTGCCGCCCGGCTTCAACGCCTCCGCCGTCGCCTTGGCGATCGCCGGGCCGACACCGGTCGGCAGCGTGGTGAAGGGCAGGCCCGAAATGGCGTAGTCGGCCTTGTCGAAACCGAGCTGGGCCAGGATCTCGTTCACGTCGGCGGCCGAGCCGTTGACGATCTGCAGCCGCGAATCCGGAATGGAGCGCTTCAGATAATCGCAGAAATCGGGGTTGGTATCGATCGCCACCAGCGTCGCATCGGGCGCCAGCCGCTCGAGGATCGGGCGGGTGAAAGTGCCGACGCCGGGACCGTATTCGACCATCAGCCTGGTGTTGGCCCAATCGACGGGCGCGAGCATCCGGTCGATCGTTGCCTTTGACGACGGGATGATGGAACCTACCATCACCGGATGCTTGAGGAAGCCCCGGAAGAACATCGCCATCGGGCCGAGCATGCCCTTACGCTTGCGATATGCGGCCTGCTCCGCCGAAAAACCGGTCATGTCGTCTCCACCTGGGCCTCTTCCGCTTCGGCCGATGCCCACCGCAGCGTTGGCAAGCTCGGCCCACGAAGGCAAGCCTTCGTGACGAAGAAGCGACTATGCGATTGAGGTGCCGTGTCCTTCAAGTGACGGATGCCGGTCACTTTCCGCTTCATCGTGAAGGCGGGCCGGTCTATCCCGCGCGGCCATGTTCACCCCACCTCCCGGCGCGATCGCGGTGATCTTCCTTTCGGGACGGAGCGCTGCCGATCCGGAGGGTTACGCGCAAGCCGCCGAAGCGATGGCCGATGCCGCGGCTCGTATGCCCGGTTATCTCGGCCTCGATTCCGCGCGCGACGCGGCTGGCGTCGGCATCACGGTCAGCTGGTGGCGGGACGAGGCGGCCGCGACCGCCTGGCGCGACGACCCCGATCATGCACGCATCCGGGACCAGGGCCGGGCGATCTGGTACGATTGGTATCGCGTGATCGTCGCGACGGTCGACCGCGCCTATGGCTGGACGCGGCCGACCGAAGGGTGAGGCTCAATCCTCGCGCGGCTTGAACATGCCGGGCGACACGAAGCCGATCGGCTCCAGCGCCATCGCGTCCTGCTTCAGGCGCGCCGCCATCAGGCCGTATTCGCGCTCCATCTCGGGCGTGACGGAGGCTCGCGTCTCCTCCAGCGCCTTGTCGAAGTCGGCCATGCTGACGGCCTTGGCCTCCAGCGAGGTGCGCAGCGGGCCGCGCGCGATGGCGAGTTGGGCGGTCTTGGTGGTGCCGTAGTGGATCATCTCTTCGGGGATGACGAGCGAGCTTTCGGACGAGATGAAGATCACCCGACCCCAATCCTTCGCCAGCATCTTCGGGAAATAATGCCGGGCGAGCCGCGCGCCGGAGACGACGTTGACCTCGAACAGATGGTGCCAGTCGGCATCGCTGATGTCGGTGAAGGCCTTGGCTTCGTAGATGCCGAGGTTGTTGACGAGAATGTCGGCCTCCGGAACGGCGGCGATGAGCGTGGCGGCGCCATCGGCCGTGGCGGGATCGGCAAGGATCGGGTTCACTTTGCCAACCTTGGCGATCTGCGCGGCGGCGGCGTCGAGCTTGGACTGGCTGCGGCCGGTGATCGTGACCTCGACGCCCTCGGCGGCAAGCCGCTCGGCGATGGCAAGGCCGATGCCGGCGGTCGACCCGGTGACGATGGCGGTCTTGCCGGCGAGTTTCAGATCCATGGGGAAGCTCCTTTGGTTGGCACCGGAGGTAGGGGGCGCCCGCATCGCGACAAGCTGCGTCGGGCGTGATTTTCTAGTGTGCCCTCAAACCGATTTTGCCTCTTGCCGCCGCGTCGCTCAAGCGACATGCGATGCCGATCTTCAGCGAAAGGGTCCGCCATGCCGTACAAGCCCCGCCGCAGCGCGCTCTACATGCCGGCCTCCAACGCCAAGGCGATTGCCAAGGCGCGCACGCTCGATTGCGATGTGGTCATCCTCGATCTGGAGGATGCCGTGGCGCCCGACGCCAAGACGGTGGCGCGCGAACAGGCCGTCGCGGCAGTGCGAGAGGGCGGGTTCGGATCGCGCGAACTGTTGATCCGGGTGAACGGCCTCGAAACCGAATGGGGCGCGGACGACATGGCGGCGGCGGCGGCCGTCGCCCCGGACGCGATCCTGGCGCCCAAGGTCAGCACGGCGGACGACGTGCGGCGCTATGCGGGGCATCTCGGCGAACGCGCGATCCCGCTCTGGGCGATGGTGGAAACCGCGCTCTCGCTCTTCCGGCTCGACGCCATCGCCGCGACCGCGCCCGAGACGGGGCTGGCCGGCTTCGTGATCGGCACCAACGATCTCGCCAAGGAAACCGGCGCGCATCTCGATACGCTGCGCACCCCCTTCGTCGGCGCGCTCGGCCTCGCGGTGGCGGCGGCGCGCGCCTACGGGCTGATCGTCCTCGACGGCGTCTACAATGATCTCGACGATGACGAGGGTTTCGCGGTGCAGGCGCGACAGGCCGTTACCTTCGGCTTCGACGGCAAGACGCTGATCCACCCGCGCCAGATCGATCCGTGCAACCGCGCGTTCACGCCGGACGCGAACGCGCTCGACTGGGCGCGCACGATCATCGCCGCCTTCGCGCTGCCCGAAAACGCCTCGAAAGGCGCGATCCGCGTCGATGGCCGGATGGTCGAGCGGCTGCATCTCGCGCAGGCCGAGCGTACCGTCGCGATGGCCTGACGCCCTGCCCTCAGTAACCGGTCATGGAGAAAGGCCGATCCGCCTTCGCCGTCGCCCATGTTTTGTTCGGCGTCGCCGACATGGTGAAGCGCAGCTCGCCACCCGCCTCGATATCGGCGTGGGTGATGAAACCCTTCGTCAGCGGCTTCCCGTTCAGCATGACCCTGCCGACATAGGGATGCGCATCCCCCAGCCCCTCGGTCACGATCGCGAAGCGCTTGCCGTTGGGTAGATTGAGCGTGGCGTGATCGACGAAGGGACGGCCGATCACATATTGCAGGCTGCCCGGCGTGACGGGGTAGAAGCCGAGGCCGGTGAACATCAGCCAGGCGGACATCTGGCCGAGATCGTCATTGCCCTCGAACCCGTCGGGCGTCGGCTTGTACTGGCTGTCGACGATCTGCTTCAGCCGCTCCTGCGTGCGCCACGGCTGGCCGGCGTAGCTGTAGAGATAGGCGACCGAATGGCTCGGCTCGTTGCCGTGGATATATTGGCCGATCAGCCCGGCGATATCCTCCGAGTTCGAATAATCGAGCTTGCTGTTGTCATATCCGAACATCGCGTCGAGCTTGGCGACGGTCTTCTGGTCCCCACCGAGCGCGCGGATGAGGCCCCCCTCATCCTGTGGCATGAACCAGCTATATTGCCACGCATTGCCCTCGGTATAGTCGGAGCCGTATTTGATCGAGACAGGATCGAACGGCTCGCGGAACTGGCCGGTGGAGAGGCGCGCGCGGACCCAGCCGGTCTTGGGATCGAAGCCGTTGCGCCAGTTGCCTGCGCGCTTCTCGAACGTCGTGGCGATGCCAGCCTTGCCCATCTTCCTGGCCATCTGCGCGATGGTCCAGTCGTCATAGGCATATTCGACCGTCTTGGAGGCGGCCTCCGGCTCCTTGTCGATCGGGACGTAGCCGAGCTTCATGTAATCGGCGAGGCCGCCATAGGGGCCGTAGGTGGCGCTCGCGACCATCGCCTTCAGCGCCTCGTCCGCATCGAAGCCCTTGATGCCCTTGAGATAGGCGTCGGCGATGACGGGGACGGCGTGGTAGCCGATCATGCACCATGTCTCGCGGCCCTGATATTGCCAGACGGGCAGGATGCCGAACGGACTCTGCTTCTGGCTTTCGACCAGCGATCGGATGAAGTCGGCGTTCGTCTTCTCGGGCTGGATGATGGTGAGCAAAGGATGCTCGGCGCGGAACGTATCCCACAGCGAGAAGGTCGATCGGAACGTGAAGTCCTTCGTCTCGTGCACCTGATTGTCGGTGCCACGATAGCGTCCGTCCGCATCGCTCGCCACCGACGGCGCCAGCAACGCGTGGTAGAGAGCGGTGTAGAGGTTGGTCTTCATCGCCGCCGGCGCGTCGAGATCGACGGCGCCCAGCGCTTGCTCCCATGCGGCCTTGGTCTGGCCAAGGATCGCGTCGAAATCGCCCGGCTCGCTGTCGAGATTGGTGATGGCCCCCGCCTCGTCCACCGAGGAGATGGCGACATTCACCTCCAGCGGCTTGGCCAGCTTGCCGAAATCGAACCGGGCGACGATCGCGCGGCCCTGCAGTTCGGCGAGGTCGTCGGTGCCGCGCCCCGGCCCCTGGAAGCCCTTGTAGGCGACGTCGGTCTCGGTGCTGACGAAGGCATGATCCTTGAGCGGAGCCGAGAAGCGCATCGCGAAGCACAGCTCTCGATCGGGGGCCCAGCCCCGCGTCTGGCGGCAACCGGTGATCGTGCCGTCGGGCCGCAGGCGTATCGAGGACCAGAGCGTCTTGCCGGGATAATTGTAGAGCGAGGTGCGCAGATCGAGGATCAGGTGCGCGGCATCACCCGGCCGGAAGGTGTAGCGATGCACACCGATCCGCGTGCCCGCCGCCATCTCGGCGCGGACGTGCGTGTCGGAGAGGCTGACGGCGTAATAGCCGGGATGCGCCTCTTCGGTCTTGTGATCGAAGCGCGACCGGTAGCCGGAACCGGGCTTGGCCGGATCGCCCGGCTCCAGCGGCACGGTGTCGCCCGACACCGGCATGACGAGGAAATCGCCGAGATCGCTATGCCCTGCGCCCGAAAAGTGCGTATGGCTGAACCCCTGAATGGTCGGGTCATTGTATTGATAACCCGCCGCGTGGGCGTAGCAGGCGCGGATCACGCAGCTCGTGTCGGTGTCGGGCGAGAGCTGCACCATGCCGAACGGGGCCGACGCGCCCGGATAGGTGTGGCCTCCGCCGCTGGTGCCGATCATCGGATCGACCGCATCGTAGCCCGGCGAGGCGAAAGCCGGCGCGGCGAGGATCAAAGCCAGAGTGGACAAAGCGGCGGAAGCGAGGGGGCGGACGCTGAACATGCCCGCCCTTACAGCATTGTGTCAGGCGAAGCGGAAGCCCGAGATCGCGGTTTCCATCACCAGCTCGTTGTAGACGCGCTCACCCGCCGCCTCGCTGGCGCCAGCCGCAATCATCAGCGGCAGCAGATGCTCCTCGCGCGGGTGGGCGAAGCGGCCGGACGGCGCATCCGCCCAGCGGGCCAGCGCCTCCGACCGGACAGCCGCATCGGCGGTCGCGGCTTTGCCCAGCCAGGCGTCGAACTGGCGCGACGGTTCGGTGGAGGACATCCGGCCATAACCGCGCATATTGTGAAAGCTCATCCCCGCGCCGACGATCAGCACGCCCTCGTCGCGCAGCGGCGCCAGCGCACGGCCGGCGGCGAGATGCTCGGCGGGATCGAGCCGCACGTCGGTAGACATCTCGACCACCGGAATATCGGCGCCAGGGAACGCCACCTTGAGCGGCACGAACACGCCATGGTCGATCCCGCGCGTGACATCGAGGCTGGCCGGCATCCCCGCCGCCGACAGCAACCCGGCCGCCCTCGCAGCCAGCACCGGATCGCCGGGCGCGGGATAGGTCAGCTCGTAGGTGTGCGGCGGGAAGCCGTAATAATCGAAGACCAGATCCGGATTGGCGCCGGCGGTAAAGGCGAAACCCGCCGTTC
>BACX01000523.1 GCA_000333335.1 Sphingomonas-like bacterium B12
GGTGAATCGGCGGTCTTCAGCCGGCCATCGTCGAACCCGAAGCTCTCCGACGCCAAATATTGGAGGTAGAGTTCGCCATCGTCGCAGGCGCCGAGCGTGGTGGCGGCGAGGCGCTGGGCCACATCCGGGTCCAGCCCGTCGCGATAGAGGAAGGAGCGGGGATCGGAGAGGCTGGTCATGCCCACCGATATAGGCGCGGGCAGGCGCCAGTGAAACCCACCGAAGCCGTCAGGCGGCTTCCGAATGGTCCGCCGGGCCGCCGATCAGCACAAAGCGGCGATCGCAATAGCCGCACTCGACGAAGCCTTCCTCGTCGATCTCCAGAAACACGCGCGGATGGCCGAGCGCGGCACCGGTGGGAATGTCGCTGGCACCGTCGCAGATGACGCGCGAGGCATTGACGCGGATGGTTTCGGGCGGTTGGTTGCTCACGAACCGCCGCATAGCAAGCAGGCGCGCGTCGATCAATCAGGCGATGAGCGCGGGCGCCGATGCGGTGACCGGCGCGGTGCGCGGCACCTCGACCACCGTGACGAGCAGCGCGAGCAGCACGGCGGCGGCGAACGCGAAACGCGAGCGGCGGGCGAAGCTGGGAATGGCGGCCTGGGTCATGCGCGGGATGATCGCGCGGAATGCCTAACGACTGATGAAAAAGCAGGGTTAACACCCATATTTCGCCCTGCGGCTCCCGTCGCTAGATACGGCCACAACCGACGACATGCAGAGATCGAATAAAGACAACGCTGCCATCTGGCCTTTTGCGCGGCGTTGCGCCAAAGGGGTGCCGCGCTCGCCAGAAGCCGCGTCGAGGGAGCCTGCATGACCGACGCTTTCGCCCGTACCCCGCCTTCCGCCGTCCTGCCGGCGACTCGCCTGCTGCTGTTCGGCGCGACCGGCGATCTGTCGCAGCGGATGCTGCTGCCGTCGCTTTTCTCGCTCCATGCCGAGAAGTTGATCGGGCCGGACCTCACGATCATCGGCACCGCCCGGTCCGAACTCGATGACGAGGGCTTCCGCAAGGTTGCCGCCGAGGCGCTCGACAAGTTCCTGTCGCCCGAGGCGCGGGTGCCCGATGCGATCCCGTCCTTCCTCGATCGATTGCGCTACGTGCCGCTCGACGCATCGAAGCCCGAAAGCTTCTCGGCGTTGAGCGAGGTGATGGGCGACGACCCCAACCAGCACACCGCCATCTATCTCTCGACCGCGCCGTCGCTGTTCGGATCGACCATCGCGGGCCTGCAGAGTGCGGGACTCGACGGCCCGAACTGCCGCATCGGCCTCGAAAAGCCGCTCGGCCACGATCTTGCTTCCTCGGCGGTGATCAACGACGCGGTGGCGGCGGCCTACACCGAGGGCCAGACGTTTCGCATCGATCACTATCTCGGCAAGGAGACGGTGCAGAACCTGCTCGCGCTGCGCTTCGGCAACCGCATGTTCGAGCCGCTGTGGAACGCCGAGAATATCGAGCATGTCCAGATCACCGTCTCGGAGACGGTCGGGCTGGAAGGCCGCGTCTCCTACTATGACGGCGTCGGTGCGCTGCGCGACATGCTGCAGAACCACATGCTCCAGCTGCTCGCGCTGGTGGCGATGGAGGCTCCGGCCCGATTCGGCCCGCGTTCCGTGCGCGACGAGAAGGTAAAGGTGCTGCGCTCGCTCCGGCCGATCGACCGGGCCACGGTGGCGACCCACACGGTACGCGGCCAGTATACCGAGGGCGCGGTCGGCGGGAAATCGGTGCCCGGCTATATCGACGAGCTGAAGCAGCCTTCCGACACCGAAACCTTCGTGGCGGTGAAGGCGCATGTCGATAACTGGCGCTGGCACGGCGTGCCCTTCTACCTGCGCACCGGCAAGCGCCTGCCCAACCGGCACAGCGAGATCGTCATCCAGTTCCGCGAGGTGCCGCACTCGATCTTCGCCGGACGTGGCGCGGTGCTGCAGTCGAACAGGCTGGTCATCCGCCTGCAGCCGGAAGAGAATATCCGTCTGACGGTGATGGCGAAGGAGCCGGGCCTCGATCGCGAGGGCATCCGGCTGCGCGAGGTTCCGCTCGATCTCTCGCTCACCAACGCCTTCGCCGGCTTCCGCCGCCGCATCGCGTACGAGCGGCTGCTGCTCGATCTGATCGAGGGCGATCCAACCCTGTTCGTCCGCCGCGACGAGGTGGAGGCGCAATGGCAGTGGATCGATGCTATCCGCGACGGCTGGGACGCCGCGAACGTCACCCCCCGCCCCTATTCGGCGGGAACCTGGGGGCCGTCCGCCGCGATCGCCCTCACCGAACGCGATGGAGTGCATTGGAATGATTGAGGCCGGACTCTAGAGGATCCCCGGGACCGAGCT
>BACX01000522.1 GCA_000333335.1 Sphingomonas-like bacterium B12
GGTGCCGCTCAGCCTGCCCGCCGCCATCGTCGCGACCGGGCCGGACGTCCGCGCGGCCGATGCGCAGATGCGGGGCGCTGGTGCCGACGTCGGCACCGCCATCGCCGCGCGCCTGCCGAATATCACGCTGAGCGCGACCTGGGGTGGCGAGGCGACGGCGTTCGCCGACATGTTCGCCAGCGGCAACCCGTTCTGGTCGCTGATCGGCGGCGTGACCCAGCCGATCTTCCACGGCGGGCAGCTGCTCCATCAGCAGCACGCGGCGGAAGCTGCGCTCGACGGTGCGAAGGCCCAGTATCGCTCGGCTGTCCTGCAGGCGTTCGGCGACGTCAACGACGCTCTCTCCGGGCTGAGGACCGATGCCGATACGCTCGACGCGACGACGCGCGCGGTCACGGCGGCGGACCAGAACCTGCTCTTCACACACCGCCAGCTCGCACTGGGCAGCGTCGGCACACTGGCGCTGCTCAATGCCTCCGCATCGGATGCCCAGGCACGCGCACAGCAGATCCAGGCGAAGGCGGCCCGCCTCGGCGACACCGTGGCGCTGATCCAGGCGATCGGCGGCAGCCCGCCACCGGCCAATCGATAGAGGGGGGTATCATGGGTGCAGCATGGGGGATCGTCAGCGGTAAATTCGTCATCACGGCGGCGGGCTTGCTGATCGCATCGAGGATCGATCAGACGCGGCTCCAGGCCCTTGTCGATCCGCATGTCGCCAGTTCGGCGGTCACCCGGAGCTTCGCGGAGCAGCGTCATCTCGCCGGTCCCGGCGCGGCACAGACCGCCACTCGCCATCCGCTGAGCATCGGGATCGGTGCCGAGGAATTCGATCAACCGATCCTGGCGATAGCGGACCATCTGTCGGCCTCGAGTGCGGAAGCGGGCCGCGCGCGGACCGGCGGCGATCAAGAGCGCGAGCCTGTGCCATGGCGGTTGGGTCGAGTGCGAGCACGGCATGTATTTTCGGATCGATCTTGCGTACCCGATCAATCGCAGCGGCCGCGTTTGCCTCCGCTAGCGTCGCCGGACCGGTAGCGGCGGTCATCGTCAGGACGAGTGTAAATAGCGGCACGGCCATCTCCTGGGGCCTGACGATGCT
>BACX01000521.1 GCA_000333335.1 Sphingomonas-like bacterium B12
GGACGCCTGCGCGACTCCCCTTCCGCGAAGGGCATGGCGAGATAATGGGTCGCCCCCGCCTCGAACGCGGCCGCGACCGCCGAGGCCTCGCGGCGGCCGATCAGGAAGAGGAGGGCCGCACCGTTCGCCTGCACCGCATCGGCCAGTTGGCGTGCGGCGGCGAGTCCTTCGGCCAGCGTCGCGCGCGCATCGATCACCACCACGGATGCCCCGCTGGCGAGGAAGCGTCGCTCCAGCCCCTCGCTCCGCCGCGCGGCGATCGCCGCCCAGCCGGCGCGCTCGGCCATGTGCGCCAGCTCGTCACGCTGCCGGAACGACAGCAGGAACAGGGGCGCCGAACCCGCCGGAAACTCGTCGCTCGCCGAAATGGTCGCTCTCCCCCCTCCGGGTGTCATCGGGCCCGGAGCGGAAGCACGCTAGCGCCGCCGCCTCAAGCCTCCAATGGCCTTCGCTTCTCCATCTGTCCCGCTTCGGGCGCGGCTGGGCTTGCTGGAGCGCGGCAGACACCCTAATTCCGCTCCATGACGACACCGCCTCCCGTCCCGTCGCTCAGCGACGCCTTCGGCCGGCGGATCAGCTATGTCCGCCTCTCGGTGACCGACCGCTGCGATCTTCGCTGCCGTTACTGCATGAGCGAGACGATGAGCTTCCTGCCGCGCCGCGAGTTGCTGACGCTGGAGGAGCTGGCGGAACTGGCCGACGCCTTCGTCGCGCGCGGTGTCACCCGCATCCGGCTGACCGGCGGCGAACCGCTGGCGCGGCGCGGGATCGACGATCTCGCGCGGATGATCGGCCGCCAGATCGGCCATGGGCTGGAGGAACTGACCCTCACCACCAACGGCACCAAGCTGGCAGACCACGCGGAGGCGCTGTTCGATGCCGGCGTGCGGCGGTTGAACGTCAGCCTCGACAGCCGCGATCCGGATCGCTTCCGCCACATCACCCGCACCGGCGATCTCGCGCAGGTACTGGGCGGTATCGCGGCGGCGCGCGCGGCGGGATTACGCATCAAGATCAACATGGTGGCGCTCAAATCTTTCAACGAGGATGAGATCGCGCCGATGCTCGAATGGGCGA
>BACX01000520.1 GCA_000333335.1 Sphingomonas-like bacterium B12
TTAGGCCATGGCCGATAAAGCCGTTCACATTGCGGACGGAGATGTCGCTCATGATCTCGACCCGAGCGACCTTCTGTTTCGCAAACAGCGTGCCAGCAGCCTCAAATAGGGCCCGGCCGATCCCGCGATGACGTTCGTCCTCATCGACAGCGATCGCAGTAATTCGCGCAATCTCCCCATCCAGTAAGGTTGGTATCACGTGCCAGGCCAGAAAGCCGATCAAACCATCTCGTACTGCAACGAGCACGGGCTCCTTGCGCCGGCTCGCCGCGCTGATAGCACGTCGCAGATCGGATTCCGTGATATTGCTCCCGCTTTCAGAAAAAAGGCTGATCAATCGCTGCGCATCTGCTGGCTTCGCCGAGCGGATCGACAACTCGGGCGCAGGGGCAGGCTTGTGCTTTATTTTTGGGCTGGCGGGGTTCTGCGGGGGACGCCTTCCTGTCTTCTCTGACTGGCCCGAGGGGCGGCGTCCGCGCTGCGCCTTGGCCTCTTCCCCGTCTTCTGGCGATGATGGCCGAGGCGTCGCTTTTGGACGTGATCGTATCACCGATGGCGCGTCATCGTCGTCCACATCGCTCGGGGGCGGCGGTGCGGCCGCCTTGGGCCGATCAGGCGTCGTCCGAGCAGATTCAGCCCAGGTCGATACCTCGCCCTCGCGAAGATAGTCCGCGATTTCCTCCGACGTCGCTGTCAGAACGCCGTTGCCGATACCGAGCAGCGGTTTGCCCGCGGCGTCGGTCAGACCGAAATGTCCATAGTCGCCAACCCCGGGCTTCCGCCTGCGGGATTTGACGAGCTTAAGGCCCCGGTTGCTTGCCGCCTCACGCAATTCGTGGTCGTCGATGGGCATGACGGTGACGGCTCAGCTGGTTTCCAGCGCCGCATAGACCGCCATGAGATGGCGCGCGGCCGAAGCCTTGGCACGCGGCGAACGGATCGTCGCCTCGTTCGTGTCGTGCAGCATGGTCAGCATGTCGAGCACTTCGCTCTTGGCCATGCCGTGCTCGTGCAGATGCGTCGCTATCAGCGTCAGCAGATTGGCCCAGAGCGTGATGGCGCCCTCCCGAAC
>BACX01000519.1 GCA_000333335.1 Sphingomonas-like bacterium B12
GGACGAACTCCCAGCGCTTCCGCTTCCGCCACTACGCCCGCGAACTTTTCGGTCCAATCGAGGCCCGACCGTGTGTAAGCACGGCCGTCCCCGCCGCCGACCGCGATTAGTGTGCGGTAGCCGTCATATTTCATCTCATGAACCCAGCCGGCGCCGGGCGGGACATGATCGACGAGGGTCGCGAGCTGGACCGACCGGAATGGCGGCGGTTTGTCGCGCGGCCCGGCCGTCTCGCGTCTTGGGGTCTTGCGTGAACTCGTAGGTGCAGCCTTCGCTTTTTTGGGTGGCTTGCCGGCCGCGATCTCCGCCATCGTCCGCCCGCTCTTGATGCCGGTGAGATGGGTGGCGACGAGATCGTCGGAGCCGCCGGCATATTGGTCGGCAACCTTACGCAGCAGCCAGTTCTCGCCTCTCTCCCGGCCTCGCGGCTTCAAGCGTATCATGATCCACTCGCCCTTCATGCGATGGCCATGAAGGATGAAATGGAGATGACCCTCGGCCAGGGTCTTGCGCGGATCCTTGCCGGCGATCGGCTCCCAGGTGCCATTGTCCCAAAGCATGACCGTTCCGCCGCCATATTGACCCTTCGGGATCGTGCCCTCGAAACTCGCATAGTCGAGTGGGTGGTCTTCCGTCCGGACCGCCAGCCTCTTGTCGTCAGGGTCCAGGCTCGGGCCTCGGGTCACCGCCCAGCTCTTGAGCACCCCGTCCAGCTCCAGCCGAAAATCGTAGTGGAGCCGCGTCGCCTCGTGCTTCTGGACGAGGAAGCCGTTGCCTGCGGTCGGCCCGCTTGCGCCCGACGGCTCGGCCGTCTTCGCGAAGTCGCGCTTGGCACGGTAGGTCGCGAGCGCGTCTGACGAATCGGCAAGGGCAGTCGAACGACGAACCATGAGAGAACTCCTGGGGCTTCACACTCAATCCGCGCCAATCGGGAGTCGTTCCGCCGCCTTCGAAATCAATTTCGCGAGTCATTCCACACGCATAGTTCGAACGCGCTCGGAACGACGCCGCTGCCTGGGAATTGGTATCGCTCGAGGGCTCGAAGGTGGAGAAAGAGAATGGCGGCAAGACCCTATTGGCGCGGACAGATTCGCCTCGCGCTCGTCTCCATTCCGGTCGAGATCTACTCCGCCACAAAGAGCGGTGCCACGATCGCATTCCACCAGATTTACGAGCCGACCGGCCAGCGGATCAAATATGAGAAGGTCGCCCCCGGGGTAGGCCCGGTCGACGTCGACAAGATCGTGAAAGGCTTCGAATATGAGAAGGGCGAATATGTCCTGCTCGACGAGAAGGAGATTGAGGGCGTCAAGCTGGAGAGCAAGAAGACCCTTGAACTGACCCAGTTCGTCGACAGCCACGACATCGACCCGATCTACTTTGAGAAGCCCTATTACGTCGTGCCGGCCGACGATCTCGCCGAGGAGGCGTTCATCGTACTGCGCGAGGCGCTGCGCCGCACCCGCAAGATCGGTCTCGGCCAGCTCGCCATGCGCGGCCGCGAGTATGTCGTCAGCATCAAGGCCTGCGGACGCGGCATGGTGATGGAGACGCTTCGCTACGCCGACGAGGTCAATAAGGCGGCAAGCTATTTCCGCGATATCGGCGACGGCAAGCCCGACGATGATCTGCTCGATCTCGCCCAGACCCTGATCGACAAGAAGACCGGCAAGTTCGACGCCAGCGAGTTTCATGACCGCTATGTCGATGCGCTCAAGGATTGATCGAGCGAAAAAAGAAAGGCAAGACCGTCACCCATCGAGACGACAAGGGCAGCGATCCGCGCGGCTCGAACGTCGTCGACCTGATGGCGGCGCTTAAAAAAGTCGCTGGGCTCCGGAGGTGGGGCCGCCTTCCAAGCGACTCCCGCGAAGAAACCTGCCGCCAAA
>BACX01000518.1 GCA_000333335.1 Sphingomonas-like bacterium B12
TCGGACCGTCGCGGGTGTGGTCGTCGAGTGCGCGCGCGCTGGAATGGGAGAAGATCACAGGCGCCTTAGAGACCCGCAGCGCGGCCCGCATCGTCCCCTCGCTGACATGGGCGAGATCAACGAGCATGCCGAGCCGGTTGAGTTCGTGCACCACCGCCACGCCGAAAGGCGTGAGGCCGTCATGCTGGGGGCTGTCGGTCGCCGAATCCGCCCATTCGATCGTCTTCACGTGGGTGAGCGTCAGATAGCCCGCACCGAGCGCATGATAGGCACGCAGGACCGACAGGTCCCTGTCGATCTGGCCGCCGCCTTCGACGCCGATCATCGAGGCGATCCGGCCCGCCTTGTGAATGCGCCGGACGTCCGCCGCCGTCCGCGCGAGCTCGAACGTGTCGGGATAGCGCCCGACGATCTGCTTCACGAGATCGATCTGATCGAGCGTCTGCTCGACCTGGACCGGACCGGGAAGATCGGCCGACACGAAAACCGACCAGAATTGCCCACCGACGCCGCCGGCCCGCAGGCGCGCGATATCCGTGTTGTACGGGACAGGGCGCCCGTCCAGCCCGGCGCGAAGGTCCAGAGTCCAGCGGCCATCGCCCTCCCGCTCGCGCAACGCTTCCGCCCAGTCGTTATGGCCGTCGATCAGCGGCGTGGCCTTGAGGACTCGTGCGATGCGGGTCTGCACGTCCTCCACTCTTGCCGGCGATGCGGTGGCAGCGAGGGCCGCGGTCGCCGCCAACATTAGCCCCCACGATCGCGAAAGAGCGGCCTGACCGAAGAAGGTTTTCAAACGAAACATCGTCATGGTGCGCCCCTGATAGTCTCCGGCATCATGCCAACTGTTTCCATATTGGCAACTCGTTTCGCGAAATGTGACGAGGCGCTACCGCGATCGCCGGATCCACGGTAGAGCAAGGCCGAGAAGGAGACGGACATGGCGGAACCGGGGGCCGCACCCACCCATCCTGCGGCGGCGATCAGGGCCGCGCGGCTCGAACAGGGGTTGACGCTGCGTGCCTTGGCGGCGCGTGTCGGCATGCCTTATTCGACGCTTTCGAAGCTCGAAAACGGCAAGATGGAGCTGACCTACGATAAGCTGCTGAAGCTGGCGCAGGGGCTGCAGGTGGAGCTTGGGCAATTGCTGTCCGGCACCGCGTCGTCGGAGGCGCCGCCTGCGCTGGGGCGTCGCAGCATCACGCGCGCAGGGCGCTCGTCCGGCGCAAGCTCAGACGTCTATCGCCACCTCTACCCGGCGGCCGAGTTGCTGGGCAAGCTGATGGTGCCGATCATCATCGAGGTGCAGGCGCGCAGCGTGGACGAAATGGGCGGCCTTGTACGCCATTCGGGCGAGGAATATCTGTACGTGCTTTCCGGCACGATGGAGCTGCACTCCGATCTTTACGCGCCCCTTTTGCTCTCCGAGGGTGATTCCATCTATTTCGACAGCGGCATGGCCCACGCTTATGTCCGGGTCGGCACCGAAACCTGCCGGGTCTTGTCGGTCTGCGCCGGGTTCGGGCATCCAACGGGCTCGGTCAATCTGCCGGGGAGGGCATTGACGCTGTCAACGGCATTTGNCCGCCGGCGAAACGCGAAGTTTTCNGATATGGAAACGTAAGCCGGGCTGTGCAATGCCGTGCACATGGGGCCGAGTGATCAGGATCGAATAAGCTGGCCGGCTCCGTTGCGGAGCTGGTCGATCGTCGGCCTGTTCTGCATCGCCGCCATCCTGTCCTATACCGATCGGCAGATACTCGGCCTGCTGGTCGATCCGATCCGCGCCGATCTCGGGATCAGCGACACGCAGGTCGGCATCCTGCAGGGCATCGCCTTCGCGATCGTCTATTCCTTCGCTGGGCTGCCGCTCGGGCGCCTCGCCGACGTCGTGCAGCGCCGCACGGTAATTCTCGCTGGCGTCGCCCTGTGGAGCGTCGGCACATTGCTCTGCGGTTATGCGGGCTCATTCGGGATGCTGTTCGCCGGGCGCCTCGTTGTCGGCGTGGGAGAGGCCGCTCTGGCACCGGCCGCGACGTCGATGATCGCCGATCTCTTCCCGGCCCGGCGTCGAGGTGCTGCGATCGGGCTATTTTGTATGGGCATGGTGATTGGCGGGGGTGCGGCGATCTCGATCGGCGGAACCGTGCTGGGGGTCGCAGCGCATGGCGGATTCACCTCCTGGCCCGTCGTCGGCCACCTCGCGCCGTGGCGCGCCGTCCTCGTGCTGCTGGGGCTGTGCGGTCTGCCGCTTCTCGGGCTGTTGACGCTGGTGCGCGAACCAGCGCGGCAGAAAGGTGCCTCCGATGAAACTGAAGGACATGCGGCTGATCTGCGGACCATCTTCGCCCAGCTTTGGGCTATCCGAAGCGCGCTAATCCCCCTGGTGATCGCCTGCGCCCTGATGTCGGTCGGCGACTTCGCGATGCTGAGCTGGGCCCCCGCCCTGCTCGGTCGGCGCTTCCATCTCGCGCCCGAGGCGATCGGCCTCACCCTGGGCACCCCGCTCGTCATCGCCGCCGCGCTCTCGTCTTTCGGCGGTGGCGCGATCAGCGATCGCTTCGCGCTCCGGCGCGGCCCGTCCGGGCGCCTTCTGCTGGCAGGGTGCAGCGCCGTCGTCGCCTTGCCCTTCGCGCTCGTCGCGCTGGCCGGAACGGCGAACCAGGTGATCGGGGCGGTCGCGCTGTGGACGCTGTTCTCGACGGTCGCCGGGATTGCCGGCATGACCTCCAATCAGGAGATCGTCCCCAACCGCGCTCGTGGCCTCGCCGCCTCGTTCATCGCCTTCGGCA
>BACX01000517.1 GCA_000333335.1 Sphingomonas-like bacterium B12
GGATGCGATGCGCCCGCAGACCATCGCCGTCTCGGCGACGCCGGGCACTTGGGAGATGGAGCAGGCGGGCGGCGTCTTCGCCGAGCAGGTGATCCGCCCGACCGGCCTGATCGATCCGCCGGTCGAGGTCCGCCCGGTCGAGCATCAGGTCGACGATCTGGTGCAGGAGTGCAAGGACACCGCCGCCAAGGGCTATCGCATCCTCGTCACCACGCTGACCAAGCGGATGGCCGAGGATCTGACCGAATATCTGCACGAGGCGGGGCTGAAGGTCCGCTACATGCACTCCGACGTCGAGACGCTGGAGCGGATCGAGCTGATCCGCGACCTGCGGCTCGGCGTGTACGACGTGCTGGTCGGCATCAACCTGCTGCGCGAGGGCCTCGACATTCCGGAATGCGGGCTGGTCGCGATCCTCGATGCCGACAAGGAGGGCTTCCTGCGCTCCGAAACCTCGCTGATCCAGACGATCGGCCGCGCCGCGCGCAACGCCGACGGCAAGGTGATCCTCTATGCCGACCGGATCACCGGATCGATGGAACGCGCCATGGCCGAGACCGAGCGGCGGCGCGAGAAGCAGGAGGCCTACAACCTCGAACACGGCATCACGCCCGCGACCGTCAAGCGCGACGTGACCGATATCGTCGGCCATCTCGCCAGCCGCGACCAGGTGACGGTGGACACCGGGATCGAGGACGTGCCGCACATGGTCGGCCACAATCTGCGCGCCTATATCGAGGATCTCGAGAAGCAGATGCGCAAGGCGGCCGCCGATCTGGAGTTCGAGGAGGCGGGGCGCCTGCGAGACGAGATCCGCAAGCTGGAGCAGGATGAGCTCGGCATCGCCACCGAGCCGGGCCGCGCACGGGTGCGCGGCAATTCGACGCTCGGCAAGCCGGGTACGCGGCAGGGGAAGTACGGCAAGACGCAGAAGAAGTTCGGCAAGGGGAGGCACTGATGCTCGGGCGTAAGGAGGGCGAGATCATGCGCTTTCTCCACGATCGGATCTTCGACCCCATCCTGCTTTCCTCCGCCGCCAGCGATCAATTGAAGCAGGGCATCCGCTACACGATCATGCGGATGGAGAAGCGTGATGCTGCCGGCATGATCCAATATTATTGGTCGGCGATCATCGGAACGGAGCGGAGTATTGGCTTTGCCGCGAAGATGCGTGCCGAGGGATTTCATAGGTTCGACGAGGCGCTTGAGGAATTTCGCCTTCGGTTCGACGATCGGTTCCTGAGGAGCTAGGACCGGCTGGATCGTCGCTTGCCCCCGTCACGATCCCCCGCCATGGATGTCCCATGATCTCACGGCGGACGCTCCACCCGGCCCGGCAGGGCGCGATCACCCTCCTGATGGTGGCGCTCGCCTCCTGCGTCGCGCCGCAGCAGAAGCCGGCGCCCGCGCCGCGCCCGGCTCCGCCGCCGCCGCCGGCAGCACTTCCCGCGGCACCGCCGCAGCAGGATTGGCGGGACGTCCCGCTCACCCCCGGCGATTGGTCGTGGCGGGGCACCGCCGGGCAAAGCTCGATCGCGCAATATGGAATGGCCGGGCAGACGGCCGTGTTCGCGGTGCGGTGCGACCTCGCCAGCCGCAATATCGTCTTCTCGCGCGGCGGCCTCGCATCGACGCAGACGGCGGCGATGAGCTTCACCACCTCCTATGGCAGCTTCGCGTTCACCGGCACCAATGGTGGCGGCCAGCCTCCGGCGATCGTCGCGCAGGCCAGCGCGCGCGATCCGCACATGGATCAGATCGCCTTCAGTCGCGGCCGCTTCCTTGTCAATGTCGCGGGTCAGCCGCAGCTCGTTCTGCCATCCTGGCCGGAGGTGGCGCGCGTGATCGAGGATTGCCGGGGCTGAGGCAACGCCGGGCACGCTGATGCGTTCTCCTTCCGGAAGGAGAGCAACCATGGTCCGCAAGCTGGAAGACGGTGGATTCATCGCCGATCGCGATCGCGAAGTGGCGCCGGCCAACCGCATCCGCCCCGCCGATCCCAAGGGTGACGAGCGTCACGAACTCGCCAAGAAAGAGTTGTTTCGAAAGATGTGATCGCCAGGCGCCAGTTTTCCACAAGACTTATGTCGGACGGGCGCAAACGGGGTTGCATCGAGGATTCGATTGAATCAGACTGGCCACACCATCAACATGGCGAAAGGAGGTGATCCGATGTCTCATGGTTCAGCAGAGAGGTCGGTTCTGTCCGTTCGGGAGATGCTCCGCTAAGCCTTCGGGCCAGTTAGCGGGGCTGGTCTTCCGGGCCGGACCCTCCGGCCGCTGACCATGCGAGACCACCGGGGCAAGCTCCGCCCCGGTGGTCTTTCTCTTTTTTGGGCCGTCGTGCGCCTGCTCCTTTGCTTGACACCGTTGCTGCCTTACTGTTCTATATAGGTAACACGGCAAGGGGCGAATGATGTTGGCGATCTTGATGGCCCTGGCGGCCGGAGCAGTGGGTGATGCGCGCGAGATCGCGGTCCCGCCATTCCACGATATCGATCTGGAGACCGGCGCGACGGTTCGCGTGGAACCGGCGGCGCGCCATCATGTCTCGGTCGAGGGCGATCCCCGCATGGTCCGCTGCGTCACGGTGGAGGTGCGGGAGGGCACGCTGGTCATCGACTGGGCGTCGCGCGCGTCGCGTCATCGGAAGGCGGCAGTGGATGGCGATGCGATCCTCGTCGACGGGCGGATGCCTTGCGGCCGTCCTCCTGCCGCCGATAAGCTCACCGTCAACGTCCAGGCGCCGACGATCGACGGCGTGACGATCAGCGAGCGCGGCGAGGTCGAGGTCGGCGGTATCGCGTCGCCCGCCTTCCGCGCCAGCGTTCCCGGCAGCGGCCGGATCGCGCTGCAGGATCTGAAGGCGGATCGGACGCGCTTCACGATCGGCGGCAGCGGGGTGATCGTTGCGAGCGGGGCGCTGGGCCAACTCGGCGTGACGATCGGCGGGTCCGGCCGGATCGACACGCGCGCGGCGCGGGCAAGCGCCATCGCCGTCTCGATCGGCGGTTCGGGCACCGTTGATGCCACGGTCGACGGGCCGGCCTCGGGAGCGATCGGGGGATCGGGGCGGATCGCGATCGGCGGCCATCCGACATGCAGCTTCCGCAAGCTCGGCAGCGGCACGATCACCTGCCCGGTCGGCTGAAGGAGGGCGGCGATGAAGCTACGGATCGCGATGGTGGTGGGCACCTGTGGCATGATGAGCCTGGCGGCGGCGCCTCTGCCCAAGCCGCAGCTGATGGTGGTCGGCCTTCCGCATTTCGGTAATCCGGGGCGCGACATCGCCGATACCAAGGTGGAGAATGTGCTGACACCGCAGCGCCAGCGCGAGATCGAGGCGCTGGTCGATCGGCTGGCCGGGTTCCGGCCGACGCATGTCGCGGTGGAATGGGAAAACCAGGCCAAGCTCGACAAGCGCTACGCCGATTATCGCGCCGGACGCATCCGGCTGGAAGCCGACGAGGACGATCAGATCGGCCTGCGCCTCGCCGCGAAGCTCGGCCTGCCGCGCGTCGATGCAGCGGATTGGAGCCAGGACGCGCCGGGCAAGGACGAGGATTACGACTTTCCCGGCTGGCTCAAGGCGCATGGCCGGGCGGCGGACTGGGAGGCCTATCAGAAGGTCTCGCAGGCGCAGGCCGATGCCGAGGGTGCCTACGATCGTTGCCACCCGATCGCCGACTGGGTGCGCAGCCGCAACGATGCGGAGGGCGAGGCGCGTTACGTCCAGCCCTATTTCGACATTGCCGGTTTCGGCGACGATGCGCAGAATCCTGGCGCGGCGTGGGTCGGCACCTGGTACGCGCGCAACCTGCGCATCTACGACAAGCTGCTCCGCGTCGGCGGCGCTCCGGGCGAGCGCACGATCGCGATCTTCGGCGCCGGGCACGGGCCGTGGCTGCGCGCGGATGCCCGGCAATCGGGGCGCTTCACCGTGGTCGACGTGCTGCGCTACCTGCCGCAGGCCGCGAAGCCGCGCTGCTAGGATCAGTGCCCTCCGGCGTCCACGATGCCGCCCGCGCCCGTCGCCTTGCCGGCTTCCTTGTAGACGGTGCCGCCCTTCATCACGAACTGCACGCGTGTCAGCTCGGTCACGTCCCTGAGCGGATCGCCCGTCACCGCGACGATGTCGGCGAAGCGGCCGGGCTGGACGGACCCGATGTCCTTGCTGTCGCCGATCAGGTCGGCGGCGTTGCGGGTGGCGGCGAGGATCGCGTCCATCGGGGTCATGCCCGCCTGCACCATCAGCGCGAACTCGCCGGCATTCTGGCCGTGCGGCACGAGACCCTGATCGGTACCGAAGGCGATCTTCACGCCCGCGCGATAGGCATTGCCGAGATTGGCGCGCAGCATCGGCGCCACCGCCAGCGCCTTGGCGGCGGAGGAGGGTGGAAGCTGCTCGGGATGGGTCTTGGCGATCTCGTAAACCTTCTGCCCGATCAGCAGGGTGGGGACGAGGTACGTGCCGTGCGCCTTGAACAGCGGATAGCTTTCCGGCCCGGCGTAGCTGCCATGCTCGACGCTGTCGACGCCGAGCGCGATGGCATGGTCGATCGCCTCGCGCCCGTGGATGTGTGCTGCCACCTTCATGCCGAGCGCGTGCGCGGTATCGACCACCGCCTTGATCTCGGCTCGCTCATCAGCTGAGGTGGAT
>BACX01000516.1 GCA_000333335.1 Sphingomonas-like bacterium B12
CCTCCCGTCCCTGGGGATGATTGATACCGCTCTGTCGCATGATTATCGAAAGTGCAAGCTCTTCTGCGTTAACTCTTTTGCACTTGGGATATTACAATCGACAAGCCAGCGTGATTGCGTCGAAAGACGATCCGTCATGGCCGCGATAATACCGTTTACGGCGGCCGATCTCATGAAAACCTGCACGTTCGTATAGAATTGCGGCGGGATTGCCGTCGCGCATTTCCAGATGCAGGCGGGTCGCGCCGCGTGAGCGCGCTTCGCTCGCAACGGCGTCGAGCAGCATGCGCCCGATCCCGAAGCGGCGATGGTCCGGCTGCACGGCCAGCAGCAGCAATTCGGCCTCGTCGAGCACGCCGCGCGAAAGAGCGAAGCCGGCGGCCTGCCCATCGCGGCGGGCAAGCAGCAGCCACACACCGCCGAGCCCCATGATCCCCGCGCACTGGCTGCGGGTCCACGCCTCCCCGAACGCCGGATCGAAGGCGAGGTGCATGGTCGCCATCACCTCGTCCAGATCGACGGCCGTGCCTTCGACCAGTTCGGTCTGCGATGTGGGAAGCGTGTTCATGCGGCTTTGGGCTTCGCATCAGGCGGGCGGCCGTAGATCGGGCGGGGCGGCAGATCGGCAAAGGCGGGCGGCAGCAGGGCGGCCGATGCCGCATCGGGCAGGGCCACAATCGCCCCGCCAGGCCCCGCGCCTCGACGAGCGCGGCGCGCCCG